>JBBQGL010000079.1:0-17705 GCA_038323025.1 Hyphomicrobiales bacterium | reverse complement strand
ATCCGACTCAACAACTTCCCGGATCGGCTCTCAGGGCGAGCGGCCCATCCGCTCGGTAGCAACAGGAGAAATCCCATGGCTACTCGTATTGGGCGTAGCGCCATCACTGGGCGCTACACACCAGTTTCGACGGCGGTTCGGTATCCCAATACCCACGTCGTCGAGACGGTGAAAAAGGGGAAGTAACCTAGGTTACTGACCTTTCAGGGCGGTCAGGCTTCCGAGCAGGGCCGCCCTGTTTCTTTGGCACGCGCTTAGTTAACAGTTTCTTACTTCGGGGCAATTTGTGCAGCGTCGGCGGTGTAGCCATTGCGCGCCGTAGGGCCGCGTCGCGACGGCGCGCAGCCTCTCCTGGTTCGTAATCGTCGGCCTTATCAGGCATCGGCCTCACCATGAAACAGCCCATTTCAAACCTAGACCCGAAACTCATCCTGCGTCACGCAATGAGCTTTCACCACAGCGCACGCAAGCTCTTGCACGCTCAGGACGAGGACCCAGAAAAGTGGGCATTCCTCGCCCAGCCATACATGGCGCTGTTAGCCTTCGCCAGCGAGCTCTACCTGAAGTGCATCCACACTATCGACAGTGGCGTCACGCCCCCTGGCCATGACCTAAAACGACTATTCGATGCCCTCCCATCACTCCGCCAGCGATGGATACTCGGATGCTGGGACCAACTGCACCGACGCCCCGAATACCTCAAGATGTGGGCTGACATGGAGGGCGCTACTGGCGAGCATATGCCGCGCGATCTTCCGTCGATCCTTACCGCCTGCGCTCGCGGATTCGAGGATATGCGATACATCTACGAAAACCCGAAGGGACCAAAGTTCTACGGACTAGACGACTTCCCCGATGTGGTGCGGAGCGCAATCCTCCAAATTCATCCAGATTGGAAGAACATCTCTTACGCAATCAACAGTGCGGGCAGCGCTTCATAGACAACCCACATGCCATTTTCGTTGAACGCAAATACGACGCGCTCGACAGCCTCGCCGCCTTCAGGCACGTAGTCGATAATCAGCCCGCCGCCTTCGATCTTCGGTTCGTCGTCATTGGTGCCGCCAATACGAACAATCCGCGCGCCAGTAAGCCGTTTAAGCACGGCCTCGCCGCCCTGACACGCGTGTCGGCTAAACGGCAATGCAGCCACCAGGTTTAAGCCTAGGAATAATTCCTCGCCCAAGGCGAAGGCCCTTTCTTAGGGCCTGATTACGAATACCAGTCAAAGTGAAGCGCCGGCCTGTCTTTTTCCGTCTATGGGCCGCGAATCGCTATGTCAAGTGCATAATCAGGAAATCAATCCTACGATTGTACGCGAGGTTTTGCACGCGGGGATAAATTCGCGGTGGCAATTACACCAACGGGTGTTCAGGGAGGGGATAGGGTGCGAGTCTATGCTCCCTTCCGGGACGGCCCGCAGAATTGACCTCTTCCAAGGAGGTCATTCCATGCAAAAGCAAACCGGAACCCACCGCTCGCCTCGAAAGGCGGCGATCTGCGGCAGCCTCGCGGGGGAGGCCCGCCGATCGTTGGGAAGCGTGATTGCAGCCGGAGTCGAGGCCTATCGGCGGGAACGGCACCTGCCGCGACTGATCGCGGCAAGCGAGAAAGATCTCACCGACGTCAGCCCGAACGCCCAGCGGGCGATCGTCGCAAGGCTTGCGCGCGCGCTACGGGCAGAGCGCAATCGTGGCCGGGCGCGGCATTGGACTTACGACCTTAACCGGCACATCGGGCTGATGCTGGCTTATGCCGCCGAACGATCGAGGACCGTCCGCCCGTCAAGCTGATCGC
The DNA here is from genome assembly GCA_038323025.1 of Hyphomicrobiales bacterium. Lineage (GTDB taxonomy): Bacteria > Pseudomonadota > Alphaproteobacteria > Rhizobiales > Kaistiaceae > JAFKKF01. Next base: position 15,908 of record JBBQGL010000079.1, on the reverse strand, counting down.
GGTCCGACCGGGAATGCAAAGAAACAAGCGGCCGCACGAATGCGGCCTCCGAGCCGATCCGTATCAGCGGTCAGGACTTGCGGCGGCGCTGCTGACCAAGTCCCATCTTCTTGGCAAGGGCCGACCTGGCCGCGGCATAGTTCGGTGCGACCATCGGATAGTCAGCCGCCAGGCTCCACTTCTCTCGATAATCTTCCGGCGAGAGATCGTAATGGGTCCGCAGGTGCCGCTTCAGCGACTTGAACTTCTTCCCGTCTTCCAGGCAGATGATGTAGTCGGGAAACACGGACTTCTTGGGATTTACCGCCGGCTTCAGCGGTTCCGGCTCGGGCTGGTGGACGCCGGTGTGAGTGTTGCTGAGGGCCCGGTGAACGTCCGCAATCAAGGCAGGCAAATCGGACGCCGGCACCGAATTGTTACTGACGTAGGCGGACACGATTTCGGCCGCGAGATCGATCATGTCGCCGCCGTTAGTCTGATCATTCATGGTTCACCCAAAGTCCTTGTAATATTTGTGATTCGCAACGGCGACAGGCAGTTGGGCTATTTGTTCTTGAGCCGGACGTTCATCCGAAACGATTCTTCCGACTCCAAAACTCGCGACCATCACCGTTACTTGGCGTACGTATAGAGTCCAAGTCAGAGAGGGACAAGAGGAAAATATCCGCTTTTTCCATTCTACTGGACAATTACATGAAACTTATTGTTCTCGCTATACGCGTCGCTAAGGGAAAAGACTTGATTTTGGCCTGCACGGTAGATCGCCGCCCGGCTTGGTCGCCGCCCAAGAATCCGCGACGCGCCGCCAGTCTAGCGGCCGATCCGGGCTGAAGCGGAACTCGACACGCAACCATTGGTAGAGTTTCGCCGGCAGGAGCGGAGTATTGAGAATTCTGCAGTGCATCCCATTTGATTCTTCACGGCGAATTTTTCGCTCACTTTTCAAAATATAATTGTGGAGGTCGCATGGCGGAAGTCATGGGCAAGAAGAAGGTCACAAAGAGCGGGGCGGAATCGCGCGCCGCCCTCAAGTTCGAGCTCGATGCAGCCCCCGCGGCGTGACGCGGCAGGCGTCGGCCTCCGGCGGCCCGGCGTTGATGCGCCGGCCCCGGTGGCCTCGCGGCGTCCGCATGCGACTACGGTTCACGGCATCACGCGAACCGACGACTACGCCTGGTTGAGGGCTTCAAACTGGCAGGAGGTCATGCGCGACCCGGCCAGGCTCGACCCCGAGATCCGCGCATACCTGGAAGCGGAGAACGCCTACGCCGATCGGGCCATGGCGGACGTCGAGGATTTGCGCCAGGCTCTGGTCAAGGAAATGCGCGGGAGGATCAAGGAAGACGATTCAAGCGTCCCCTCGCCGGACGGGCCGTTTTCCTACGCGATGCGGTACGCACACGGCGCCGAGCATCCGACGCTCGTGCGGCAGCCGCGCGAGGGTGGCGAGGAAAGCGTTCTTCTCGACGCCAACCATATGGCGGCCGGGAAGGCATATTTCCGGCTGGCGGGGGCCGAGCACAGCCCGGATCACCGGTTTCTCGCCTACGCGGTCGACGAGAAGGGTTCCGAGTTCTTCGAACTGCGCATCCGCGACATTGCGAGCGGCACCGACCTCCCGGAGCGTATCCCCTCGACTTCGGGCGGCGCGGTGTGGGGGGCCGACGGAAGGACGCTTTTCTATACCTGGGTCGACGACAACCACCGCCCCGCGAAGGTATTTCGGCACCGGAACGGGACGGACCCCGCCGACGACGAGCTGGTCTACGCCGAACCCAACCCGGGTTTCTTTCTTGGCGTCGGCAAGTCGCAGTCGCGCCGGTTTGTCGAGATCTCCAGCCACGACAATGAGACGTCGGAGGTCCGCGTCCTCGATCTCCAGGCAACGGACCCGAGGCCACGACTGATCGCCAAACGGCGAACCGGCGAGGAATATCGCATCGACCACCGGGGTGACCGTTTCTTCATCCTGACCAATGCCGACGGCGCCGAGGACTACAAGATCGTCACCGCGCCGGTGAAGACCCCGGGCCGGCGCTATTGGCGCAAGCTCGTTCCACATCGCCCGGGACGGCTGATCCTGCACTTCGCGGTCTTTCAGGATTTTCTCGTCCGGCTGGAACGCGAGAACGGGCTGCCGCGCATCGTCGTCCGCGACCTGAAAACTGACGACGAGCACACGGTCGCCTTCGACGAGGAGGCCTATTCGCTCGGCGTCCTCGACGGGTACGAGTTCGATACGGAATGCGTCCGCTTCACGTACTCATCGATGACCACGCCGGCCCGTGTTTTCGACTACAATATGCGCTCACGAACGCGCGTGCTGCGGAAGGAAGACGAGGTTCCCTCCGGCCACGATCCGGGCGCTTACGTCACCCGGCGGATTCTCGCTTCAGCGCCGGACGGCGAGACCGTTCCGGTTTCGCTTCTCTACCGCAAGGACACACCGCTCGACGGCACCGCGCCGTGCCTGCTCTACGGCTACGGCGCATATGGCATCGCGATTCCGTCGGCGTTCAGTTCGACCCGACTATCGCTGGTCGACCGCGGCTTCGTCCACGCGATCGCGCATGTCCGCGGCGGCAAGGACAAAGGCTTCCGCTGGTACGCCGAGGGCCGGCGCGAGAACAAGCCAAACGCATTCACGGATTTCATCGCCGCGGCGGAACATTTGATCGCCGAGGGTTTCACCGGGCGGGGGCGCATCGTCGCCTCGGGCGGCTCGGCGGGAGGCCTGCTGGTTGGCGCGGTCGCCAACATGGCGCCCGAACTCTTCGCCGGAGTGGTGGCGGAGGTGCCGTTTGTCGATGTGCTCGACACGATGCTCGACGCGACCTTGCCGCTGACGCCCCCGGAATGGCCCGAGTGGGGCAATCCACTGGTCGACGAAACCGCCTACCGGACGATCGCTTCATATTCGCCGTATGACAATGTTCGCGCGCAGGCCTATCCGGCAATCCTCGCGCTTGCCGGATTGACCGATCCGCGCGTCACCTACTGGGAGCCGGCGAAATGGGTAGCCAAGCTCCGCGCGATGAAGACCGACACCCGGCCGCTCATCCTCAAGACCAACATGGACGCCGGGCACGGCGGCGCCGCGGGGCGCTTCGACCGATTGCAGGAAACGGCATTGGCCTCGGTCTTTGCATTGAAAGTGACTAGGTCGATCTAGGGGCGCCGTCGCCAACCTCGCGGCAACCCCCGGAGTTCGGCGTCAGATGATTCTCAAGTGGAGGTTAGTCATGCGGAAAGCCATCGCCCTCGCAGCCGCCGCGGCAGGAGTCGCCTTCCTCGCCCTGGCAGGACCGGCGGCCTCAGCCGAGCACCCGCGCGTGAAGCCAGGCAACTGCCACGCCCTGGCCAGCAAACTCGGCGCGAGCAACGTCTGGTACGCGCGCTTCTCGGGCTTCTTCGTCGACATCAACGACGTGCACCAGTGGGCGCGGGTGTCGCCCTGCTTCAGCAGCCAGACGGCTTGCGTGAACTGGCTCTATTGGGAAATGACCGACTACCCGCGCAACCAGGACGTCCAGCGCTGCCGCAAGGGCATCGCCGGAGTCCCGATGCTCGACTGAGCGATGGCCAACCCGGCCTAGTGGGCCGCGTGGGCCTTCTCGTACAGTTCGAGGACGTAGTCCCAGTTGATCAGGCTGTCGACGAAGGCCTCGAGATATTTCGGCCGGGCGTTGCGGTAGTCGATGTAATACGAGTGCTCCCAGACGTCCGCCCCGAGGATCGGCGTCGCGCCGTGCACCAGCGGGTTCTCGCCGTTCGGTGTCTTCGAAATCTCCAGCTTGCCGTTCCGAACCGACAGCCAGGCCCAGCCCGAACCGAACTGGGTGACCCCGGCCTGGATGAAATCAGTCCGGAACTTGTCGTAGCCGCCAAGGTCAGAGTCGACCGCCTTCTGCAGGAGGGCGGGAAGCGACTTGCCGCCGCCGCCCTTCTTCATCCACTTCCAGAAATGGATGTGGTTGTAGTGCTGGCCGGCATTGTTGAAGAGGCCGGCGTTCTTCGAGTAGCTCTGCTTGACCACCTCTTCGAGGCTCTTGTCCTCGAGGCCCGAACCCTTCAGCAGGTTGTAGCCGTTGGTGACATAGGCCTGATGGTGCTTGTCGTGGTGGAACTCCAGCGTCTCCTTCGACATGAAAGGCGCGAGAGCATCGTACGCATAGGGGAGCGGAGGAAGTTCGAAGGCCATGGGGCGTCTCCTGTCAAAGGCCTTTGATTGGCAACCGGATCCCGGAGGGCCGCCTGGGATCGGCGAAATGGGAAGAAGGGGAACATAGGCGCAGTGCGGCCGTCCGACAACCGCCGGGACTGTTCATTTCCTTCCGGTCTCAACGCCTGAGGATGCCCCCCAGAGCCCCGCGGATTATGGCACGGCCGACCGAGCCGCCAAGCGAACCGCCGACCGAGCGCCCGATCTCCGCCGCGACCTGACCGGCGACCCGGTTGGTGACGGTCCGGGTCACGTCGCGGGCAACCCGCTGGCCCACGCTCAGCCGCTGGTTGCGGGGCCGGTCTGTACCAAACACGCTGCCGAGAACCCCGCCGAGCCAGCCTCCGCTCGCCGGCTCGGCCGGCGGCTGGTCGCCTGGCGGCACCCGGGGAACGGATCCGCCCATGTTGGCAGGCGCGGGCGTCTCGGTGCGCTTTTCGACCGCGGCGTCCTTGAAGCGCCCCTGCAGCACCTCGAACGCCGATTCGCGATCGACGGGCTTGTCGTAGATCGGGCCGATCGGGCTTCCAGCAATGACCCTCGCGCGTTCGTCCGTAGTGATCGCGCCGATCCGCGAAGACGGCGGGCGCATCAAAGTGCGCTGGACCATGGATGGGACGCCCTCGGCCTCAAGCGTAGACACCAGGGCCTCGCCGACGCCGAGTTGGGTGATGACGTCGAAGGTGTTCAGGTCCGGATTCGGCCGGAACGTGTCCGCCGCCGCTTTCACCGCCTTGGTATCGCGCGGCGTGAAGGCGCGGAGCGCGTGCTGGACGCGATTGCTCATCTGGGCGAGCACGATGTCGGGGACGTCGAGGGGGTTCTGGGTGACGAAATAGACGCCGACGCCCTTGGAGCGCACAAGCCGGACGATCTGCTCGATTTTCTCGAGCAGCGCCTTCGGCGCGTCGTTGAAAAGAAGATGCGCCTCGTCGAAGAAGAAGACGAGCTTCGGCTTTTCCGGATCGCCGATCTCAGGCAGATCCTCATATATCTCGGAAAGCAGCCAGAGCAGGAACGTGGCATAGAGGCGCGGCGACTGCATCAGCGCGGTCGCGGCAAGGATGTTGATCATGCCGCGACCGTCCGTGGTCGTGCGCATCATCTGGGCGATGTCGAGGGCCGGCTCGCCGAAGAACTGCTCCGCCCCCTGCTGTTCGAGAACGAGCAGCGCCCGCTGGACGGTGCCGACCGTCGCCTTCGAGACGTTGCCATAGCGCGTGGTGAGATTGGCAGCCTCGTCGGCGACATGGGCGAGCAGGGACTGCAGGTCCTTGAGGTCGAGAAGAAGAAGCCCCTCCTCGTCGGCGATGCGGAAGGCGATGTTGAGGACGCCTTCCTGGGTATCGTTGAGGTCAAGGAGGCGCGCGAAAAGGAGTGGACCGATCTCGGATACGGTCGTGCGGATCGGGTGGCCTTCCTTGCCGAAGAGATCCCAGAAGATCACCGGGGACGCCGCGAACCTGAATTCCGCGGTGAAGCCGATCGCCTCGGCGCGCTTGGCCAGGAACTCCTTCGCCTCGCCCGGCTGCGAAAGGCCGGCGAGGTCGCCTTTGACATCGGAACAGAATACCGGGACGCCAGCGGCGGAGAACCCTTCGGCCAGTCCCTGCAGGGAAACCGTCTTTCCGGTTCCGGTCGCGCCGGTGATGAGGCCGTGGCGATTGGCGAAAGGAAGAAGGATGTATTCCGGTTTGGCGCTCGCCCCGAGAAATACCTTGCCCTGTTGCAATACGCCCATTCCCCGCCTCCCTCGCGCATCCAATCAGAGATTTGCGCGGCATCGCCACCCCATCCCGCTGCAATAACAGTTTCGTTATCGGCGCGCATTGGGCTTGCGAAGGAGCGAAGCGCCGGGGCAGCCTCCTGCTCCGCCAATCAACGGAGAGATCGGATGAAGTTGAAGCTGGGAATCCTCGCAGTCGCCCTTGCCGTGACCGCAACCGCCGCATGGGCGCAGGAGGACGTGATCAAGCTCCGGCAGCGCATGATGGACGTGAACGGCCAGGCTGCCGGCGTCGCGGTCGGCATGATCAAGGGCAGCATTCCGTTCGATCCGGTTGTGGCGGCCGCTGCCGCCAAGTCGATCGCCGACGACAATGCAACCTTCCCCGATCTCTTCCCCGTGGGCAGCGACAAGGACGAGGGCGACACCAAGACCAAGGCTGCGCCTGCGATCTGGACCAACAACGCCGATTTCCGTGCGATCTCCGCCAAGATGGTCAAGGACGCGACGGCCGCCGCGGCAGCCGCCGGCAAGGGACAGGAAGCGTTCGCCGCCGCGTTCGAAGCGATCGGCCAGAACTGCGGGGCCTGTCACAAAACCTTTCGCATCAAGTAGACAGTCCTTCCTTGCGGCAGGTCGCGGGTGCGCCCGCGACCCTCAGTCAGCGAGCGCGGCGAGCATGCGCGCCCACGACCGGATGCCGTGATGGAAGCTGCTCAGTTCGTACTTCTCGTTGGGCGAATGAATGCGGTCGTCATCGAGGCCGAATCCGATCATCAGCGACTCGAGCCCAAGAATCTTCCTGAACTCGCCGACCACGGGAATTGAGCCGCCGCTGCCGACCAGCGCCGCGTCGCGCCCCCATTCGTCGGCAAGCGCCTTGCGGGCGCGGGCAAGGAACTGGCCTTCGAAGGACAGCCGTACCGCGGGATTGCCACCATGCGGCGTGAACTCGACCTTGCAATCGGGGGGGATCCGTGAACGGACGAAGGCGTGGAATGCCGCACTGATCTTCGCCGGGTCCTGATCGCCGACGAGGCGGAAGGAGACTTTCGCCGAGGCCCTCGATGCGATCACCGTCTTGAAGCCCGCGCCGGTGTAGCCGCCGATAATCCCGTTTACTTCCGCCGTCGGCCGCGCCCATATCTGCTCGAGGACCGAACGATCCGTTTCGCCGGCGGGCAGCGAGAGGCCGACACTGCCGAGAAACTCGCCGGCGTCGAAGCCGAGACCGGCCCACTGCTTTCTGATCTCTTCGGGCAGTTCGCCGACGCCATCGTAAAAGCCGGGCAGCGTCACCTTGCCGTTCGGGTCGTGGAGCGCGGCGAGAATTTCGGCGAGTACGTGGACAGGGTTGCGCGCGGCGCCGCCAAAGAGCCCGGAGTGAAGATCCTTGTCGGCCGCAATGACCGTGACCTCCTCGCCGACCAAACCGCGCAGCATCAACGTGATCGCCGGCGTGTCGCGGTCCCACATTCCGGTGTCGCAGACGAGGGCGACATCCGCGGCAAGTTCGGCGCGGTTGGCCTTCAGGAACGGCGCGAGGTTGGCGCTGCCCGATTCCTCCTCGCCCTCGAGGAGAAGCGTGACCGCGATCGGGAGGGAGCCTGAAACCTCCTTCCAGGCACGGCAGGCTTCGACAAAGGTCATCAGCTGGCCCTTGTCGTCGCCGGCGCCGCGAGCAACGATCTGCCCTGTTCCATCGGACCGCGTAACCACACGCGGCTCGAACGGCGGCGTCTGCCAGAGGTTCAGGGGATCGACCGGCTGCACGTCATAGTGGCCGTAGAAGAGGACGTGCGGCTTCTTTCCGGTCGCGCCGCCGTGGGCAATAACGATCGGATGGCCAGCGGTTTCGCGCAGGGTTGCGTCAAAGCCGAGGGCGGACAGGTCGCGCATCAGCCATTCCGCCGCCGACCGCACCGAGGACCGGTAGGCGGGGTCGGTCGAGATGCTCTCGATGCGGAGCAATTCGAAAAGCCGTTCGAGGCTCTGCGGCAGGCCCTTGTCGATTCTGTCCAAAACACCAGCGAGCATCGTTTCCATCCGTTCCGTATAGCCTTAGACTCAGGTCTTAACCGAAAAACGCAGGCAGGGAATATGGATGAACTCGTTGCACAGGTAGCCGCCCGCACCGGAGTCGATCCCGTCACGGCCAGAAAGGCCGTGATCGTGATGCTGCGGTTTCTTCTCAACGAAGGCAAAAGCGACAAGGTCGGCGCGCTCGTCGACGCCTTGCCCGGCGCGCGCGCGGCGATCGGGACCACCAAGGGAGCGAGCGGGCTGATGGGCGTCTTCGGCGAACTTACATCGGCCGGACTCGGTATGACCCAGGTGCAAAGCGTCGCGCGCGCCTTCATGGCGGTCGCCAAGGAAAAGGCAGGCGCCGGCGATGTCGACCAGATAATCGGCTCGATCCCGGGCCTGCGTCAGTTCGTCTGAGGTCGCCGGAAAAAGCGAAGACCAGGACGGCCTCGCCGTGAACAAGGCATTTCCCGATGTCACGGAGGCGGACTGGCGGGAGCTGGTTGCGCGCTCGCTCGGCGACAGAAGCCTCGCCGACCTGACCGCAATCAGCGACGACGGCATTGCCGTTGGTCCGATCTACGGGCAGCGTGCCTCCGGCGGGATCGTCGCAGGGCGGCCGCCAGGCCGGTGGTCGGTGGTCCAGCGCGTCGACCTGCCCACGATGGAGTCGGCAATCGCGCAGATCGGCACCGAGCTTGGCGGCGGCGCCGATGCCATCGACCTGGTCTTCGCGACAAGCCCGAACGCACATGGTGCCGGTCTTGCGCAACGGGGCGAGGCCGAGCTCTCGCGTCTCGTCACCGCCCTGCCCCCGGGCAGGTTCGCCCTCCGGGTCGATGCCGGCGAGGCGACGGCAGATATTGCCGGCCGGATCCTCGCGATCGCCAACCGCCGGGCGGACGCCATTGACCTCACGCCCGCGTTCGATCCGATCGCCTCGCTCGCAGCGACCGGGCAATTCACCCGACCCTATGACACGGTGGCCGGCGAGGTCTCCGCGTACGCCGCCCGACTGGAACAAGGGGGTCACCCCGGCCTGGCCGCGATCGCGGACGGTCGGCTCTGGCATGCTGCCGGCGCATCAGAAGTGCAGGAGCTCGCGGCGACCGTTGCGGCGTTTGTGGCGTATCTCCGCCTTTTCACCGAGCGCGGCATGCCGCTCGGCGGCGCCGCCTGCCGCATCGGCGTGACGCTTGCCGCCGACGCCGACCAGTTTCTCACCATCGCGAAATTCCGGGCAGCGCGAAAGCTCCTTGGCCACGTGATCGCAGGCGCAGGGCTTCCCCCGACACCGATCGCCATCCATGCCGAAACCGCCTGGCGCATGATGAGCCGGCGCAGTCCCCACATCAACATTCTCCGCGCCACCGTCGCGGCTTTTGGCGCCGGCATTGGGGGTGCGGACTCGATCGCCGTCCTGCCCTTCGATGGCCCCAACGGAATCCCTGACGCCTTTGCCCGCCGGCTCGCGCGGAACACCCATACGATCCTGATCGAGGAAGCCCATCTCGCCCGCGTCGAAGATGCGGGGGCCGGTTCGGGCGCGATCGAGGCGCTGACGGACGCGCTGGCCGAGCGTGCCTGGGCGAAATTCGGTTCGATCGAGGCCGCGGGCGGGCTGCTTGCCGCGGTGCGGAATGGAACGCTGCAACGCGAAGTTGGTGAAATGCGGGAAGCCCGACTTCGGCGGATAGCGAGCCATCAGACCGAACTGATCGGAGCCAGCATCTACCCCGATCCGGGCGAGATACCGAGCTCCATGGCCGCCACCCTCGCCGTTCCGCGACCGGCTTCCCACGATGCCGTGGAATCGCTTATCTTCAGCCGATTGTCGGAGCCTTTCGAGGGCTGAAAGTTCCGGGAGCTCGTCCTCGGTTTGAGGCTCCCCACACCCTCGCGGCCGCCGGCCGAGATGTGCTAAGCCGTCGCGGGGAAAGGCGCACATGACATCAGGAAGGGTCACATCAATGCTGCGCGGCCGGGTTCCGATCGTTGCTGCCCTCGTTGCTTTCGCCTCGTTGCTTGCCGGCTCCGATGCCGAAAGCCAGGGCCGGTTCGATGGCCTCTGGAAGGTGTTCATCTCTGGCTCGCCCGGGGCCTGCCAGTTCGGCTATCGCATCTCGGTCAAGGTGCGCGACGGGCTGGTATCCTGGCAGGGCCACCTCATCGACCCTTCGATCGTCGGAATCTCGCCGGCCGGCAGCGTCGCCATCCGCCTTACCGACGGGCGCCATGTCGTCACCGGCGCCGGAGCGATCAGCACCCGCATAGGCAACGGCAAATGGTCGGCTCCCGCCTTCCGCTGCGCCGGCCGCTGGGACGCGATCAGGCTGTAGTGGGGTGACCGCCACCCGGGCCAGCGGAACCATCGCGGCCCCAGGTCAGCTTCCGGATTTCGCGGCGATCGAATGGCGGCGGGATTCGGTTGCCGCCGGGAGACCGGTCGGCAAAGAGTGGCTGACGCCGGAAGGTATTTCGGTCAAGCCCGTCTATGACGAGTCCGATCGCGCCGGGCTGGATTTTCTCGACGGCTGGCCCGGCTTCCCGCCTTACGTGCGCGGGCCTTATCCCACCATGTATCTCGAGCGGCCGTGGACGGTCCGGCAATATGCCGGCTTCTCCACGGCGGAAGAGTCGAATGCCTTCTACCGGCGCAATCTCGCCGCCGGCCAGAGCGGGCTCTCGATCGCGTTCGATCTCGCCACCCACCGCGGCTACGATTCCGACCATCCGCGGGTAGCGGGCGACGTCGGCATGGCAGGGGTGGCGATCGACTCGATCTACGACATGCACACGCTCTTCGACGGAATCCCGCTCGACAAGATCAGCGTGTCGATGACCATGAACGGCGCCGTCCTGCCGGTGATGGCGCTCTATATCGTTGCCGCCGAGGAACAGGGCGTCGCCGAGGCCAGCCTGGCCGGGACCATCCAGAACGACATCCTCAAGGAGTTCATGGTCCGCAACACGTATATCTACCCGCCGGGGCCTTCGCTGCGCATCGTCGCCGACATCCTCGCCTATACCGCCGAGCGGATGCCGAAGTTCAACTCCATCTCGGTGTCCGGCTATCACATGCAGGAGGCCGGGGCGACGGCCGATCTGGAGCTCGCCTACACACTCGCCGACGGACTGGAATACGTGCGCGCCGGGCGGGATGCGGGCCTCGCCGTCGACGAGTTCTCGCCCCGCCTCTCGTTCTTCTTTGGCATCGGCATGAACTTCTTCATGGAAGTCGCCAAGCTCCGCGCGGCCCGGCTGCTCTGGGCGAGGCTGATGAAGGAGCGCTTTGCGCCGGCGGACGAACGCTCCCTGATGCTGAGGGCACACTGCCAGACCTCGGGCTGGTCGCTGGCGGCGCAGGACGTCTTCAACAATATCGTGCGTACATCGGTCGAGGCGATGGCGGCGACACAGGGGCAAACGCAGTCGCTCCACACCAACGCGCTCGATGAGGCGCTCGCACTCCCCACGGATTTTTCCGCGCGCATTGCCAGGAATACCCAGCTCTTCCTCCAGCACGAGACCGGCGCGACGCGGATAATCGACCCGTGGGGCGGCTCCTTCTACGTCGAGCGGCTTACCGCCGACCTCGCCGCCAAGGCGCTGGACCACATCGCCGAGGTGGACGCGCTCGGTGGCATGGCGAAGGCGATCGAGGCGGGCGTGCCCAAGCTGAAGATCGAGCGGGCCGCGGCGCTGACCCAGGCGCGGATCGATTCAGGGGCCCAGGTTCTGGTTGGCGTCAACCGCTATCCTCCCGCCGACGAGCCAGCGCTGGAAGTGCTGCGCGTCGACAATTCGGCCGTGCGCGCGGCCCAGATCGCGAAGCTCGGACGCCTGCGCGCCGAACGCAACGAAGCGGCCACGCGCGCTTCCCTGACTGCGCTCACCGAAGCGGCGAAGAGCGGACGCGGCAACCTGCTCGCTCTCGCCGTAGTCGCCGCTCGCGCCCGGGCGACCGTGGGCGAAATCAGCCAGGCGCTCGAAATCGCCTTCGGGCGCTTCCGCGCCGACCCGAAGGTTCTCTCCGGCGTCTACCGCCAGGCGATCGGCGAGGACAGCGCTGCCGTCGAGGAGGTCACGCGGCTGGTGGCCGAGTTCGAGCGCCGTGACGGAAGACCGCCGCGCATCCTTGTCGCCAAGGTCGGCCAGGACGGGCATGACCGCGGCCAGAAGGTGATTGCCTCGGCGTTCGCCGATCTCGGATTTGATGTCGATGTCGGACCGCTTTTCCAGACCCCGGCCGAAGCAGCGAAACTCGCCATCGACAATGACGTGCACATCCTCGGCCTTTCGACCCTCGCCGCCGGCCACCTCACCCTGGTGCCCGAAGTGAAGCGGGCGCTCGAGGCAGGAGGGCGGCCGGACATCATGGTGGTCGTGGGCGGGGTGATCCCGGAACGGGACTACGAGGCGCTCCGCGAGGCGGGCGCGGCCGCCATCTTCCCGCCGGGGACGGTCATCGCCGACGCTGCCGCCGCGCTCGTGCGCGACCTCAACCGGAGGCTCGGTTACGAGGCTCCGGACAGGGCCAACTTCCCGGCCAATACCTGACTCTCCGGCGCTTCCTGTCCCGATACGGGACCGCCCACCCGGCACGGTTCTTGTGTCGAGCGAGGCATGAACCGACGCCATTTCCTCGCCGGAGCCGTGACCGCTGCGGCGCTGGCGCCCGCCGCCGCCCGCGCGGAACTCGGGCCGGATCCGCTCCGCGGCACGCTCAACGCCAATGACGGCGGGCTGGTTGCCGGCTCGGCCAGCGACCAGAGCCGGCAGCTGCTGGCGATGCTTGACGCCGCCAGCCGGGACGAGCGCGAAGTCTTCCTGCCGCCCGGCCGCTACATCGTCTCCAACCTTACCCTGCCCGTCCGGACCCGACTGACCGGCATTGCCGGAGCGACCCAGCTCATCTTCGCCGGCGACGGGCACATGCTCAGCGCCGAGGATGCCGAGGTGGTGACGCTCGACGGCCTCATCGTCGAAGGCAACGGTCGTCCGCTCGCCGATTATGTCGCCGGCCTGGTCCACATCGGGCGGACGAAAACCGTCACCATCGCCAACTGCGACATCCGCGGCAGCAGCAAGGCCGGCATATCGCTGGAGCGATCGGGCGGACGGGTCGAGCGCACCGTCGTCAGCGGCGCGATCGAATGCGGCATCCGCGCCATCGAATCCACCGGCCTCGCGCTTGCGGACAACACGATCACCGACTGCGGCAACGGCGGCATCCGCGTCTGGCGCTGGAGCGCCGGCGATGACGGCACGCTCGTCACCGGCAACCGCATCGAGCGCATCCGCGCCATGGACGGCGGCACCGGCGAGAACGGCAACGGCATCAACGTCTTTCGCGCCCATGGCGTGATCGTCGCCAACAACCGGATTTCCGACTGCGCCTTCACGGCGGTGCGCGCCAACTCCGCCGACAACGTCCAGATCATCGGCAACAATTGCCGCACCGCCGGCGAGATCGGCATCTATTCCGAGTTCGCCTTCGCCGGAACCGTCATCGCCAACAACATCGTCGACGGCGCCGCGAGCGGAATCGGCGTGGCCAATTTCCGCGAGGGCGGCCACATGGCCACCATCTCCGGTAACGTCATCCGCAACCTCACCGGCAAGGGCCCCTACGCCGCCGATGCGCCCGGCTTCGGCGTCGGCATCGCCGTCGAGGCCGACGTGGCGGCGACCGGCAACGTCATCGAGGGCGCCCCGCTCTACGGCATGATGCTCGGCTGGGGCCCCTATCTGCGCGACATCGCGGTCACCGGCAACGTCATCCGCCAGTCGCCGATCGGCGTCGCCGTCAGCGTCGTCGAGGGATCCGGCTCGGCGGTGATCAGCGACAACCTCATCGCCGGCGCGCCGAACGGCGCGGTGGTCGGCATGCGCTGGGCGGAGCCGGTCTCCGGCGATCTCGCCCGCGTCGGCGCCGAGACCTTTCCGCACCTGACCGTCGAGCGCAACCGGATCGGCTAGGTCCGGGCGCGGGCCCGCTCGGGCCGCGCGATCCAGCGCGACAGGCGGTCGAGGGCGCCATCCAGCACCGAGTCGCGCTTGGAGAAGCAGAAGCGGACGAAGCTTTTGGGCGCGTCGGACAGGTAGAAGGCCGAGACGGGAATGGCGGTGACGCCGGCCTCGACCGTGATCAGCCGGCAGAGTTCGGCATCGTCCCCGAGCCCGAGCGGGGCGACATCGGCGGTAATGAAGTAGGTGCCTTCGCAGGGCACGACCGCGAAGCCGACGCGGGCGAGGCCCGCGGCAAAGCGGTCGCGCTTCGCGGCGAGATCGCCGGAGAGCGCGGCGTAGTAGTCGTCGCCTTTGACCAGCCCGTAGGCGACCGCCTTCTGCAGTGCGCCCGGGGTGGTGAAGGTGGTGAACTGGTGCGCCTTGACGATCGGGTCGAGGAGTTCCGGCGCCGCGGTGACGTAGCCGACCTTCCAGCCGGTGAGGGAAAAGGTCTTGCCGGCCGAACCGATGCGCACGCTGCGCTCGCGCATGCCCGGCAGGGTCATCATCGGGATATGAGCGCGACCGTCGAAGAGGATGTGCTCGTACACCTCGTCGCAGATCGCGATGGCGTCGTGGCGGATGACCAGCTCGGCGATCAGCGCGAGTTCGTCGGCGGTGAAAACCTTGGCCGCCGGATTCATCGGGTTGTTGAGAACGATCGCCTTGGTCTTCGGCCCGAAGGCGGCCTCGAGCGCGGCGCGGTCGAGCTTCCAGTCGGGCGGGGTGACGCGCACCAGTTTCGGAATGCCCCCGGCGCGGCGCAGGAGCGGGAGGTAGCAGTCGTAGAGCGGTTCGATCAGGACGACCTCGTCGCCCGGCTCGATCAGCGCGGCCATGCAGTCGGACAGCGCCTCGGTGGCGCCCGAGGTGACCAGGACCTCGCGCTGCCAGTCCACCTCGAGACCGTAGAACCGCCGGTTGGAGTCGGCGACGGCCTTCCGCAATTCGGGGACGCCCATCATCGGCGGGTACTGGTTGGGACCGACGATCAGTTCCTCCGCCGCGCGCCGGCGGACATCCTCGGGACCGTCGACATCGGGGAATCCCTGGCCGAGGTTGATCGAGCCGTGCTCGACGGCAAGGCGCGACATCACCTCGAAAATGCTGGTCGGCAGGCCGGTATAGACCGGGTTGGTGGTGCGCATCCTCGCCCCCAAAAGTGCCCGGACCCTAGGGGACGGGCGATGGCCACGCAAGCCGGCGGGAGGGCTTCCGGGCTCCGGTGCCCCGCCCGGGGTGGGCTCCATGCGACCGGCGTGCGTCCCTTCTCCGGGGGTCTTCGTCGGCCTGCGACCCCACCCACCATGCTGCGCATGGTCCCCCCTCCCCGTCCCGGGGAGGGATACGCTCCCAGCGTTCCAGGGAAACGATCGCGTCGCGAACTCGATCGACGTTGTCGCCGCCTTTCCAGTCGCAACGACCGAGCTCTAACCACGTCATCCCCCGACTTGATCGGGGGACCACTCTCCGCAGCCCCAACGCCGGGCCGAAGCGCGCTCCACTGGCGGGTCCCCCGATCAAGTCGGGGGATGACGTCAGTGGAGTGGGTCGGTCGCGCGACATCGCGAGGGTCATTCCCCGCATCAATGGCTACTCGCCATTGGCTATTCGCTATTCGCTATTCGCACCATTCTCCATTCTCCATTCACGACCCACCCACGCCCCTCCGTTCCCGCAGCCGATCCAGCCCGGGTTGGTGAAGCCTTGTTCATGCCCCTCGACGAAGGGGGTGGCGGGCGCCTTGAAAACGCCAGTCCGGGTAGTCCGAGTGCGGCGCTCTCCTGGCGCCCGCCGTAGCGTTCTTTCCAGCCTCCCGCTTTCGCTCTCCGGAACGACAGGCATTGGCGCCCATCGCCCTTAAGGTGGGCAGAACCCACAGCCGGTCGTAGTGCCGGCGGGCTACTTCGCGGGCGCCAGCCG
>JBBQGL010000078.1:0-17839 GCA_038323025.1 Hyphomicrobiales bacterium | reverse complement strand
GAGGCTCGCAGAACCGCGATCTGGTCTCTTTCTGCTTCCGACAAATGAAAATAGGCTCGCATGGCAACACTCCCGATGGTCTTGATCAACCAGGCCGATATCAAATCGGCAGGGGGTGTTGCACTTCGCGTCAGAACTCAGGAGCCAGCCAAAAGGGGACTTAAGCGAATCCCTTCAAACCTTGTTCTAATCGGCATTGTTGGCGTTCTTCTTTGCGGTGCAGTCGCGCTGATAGGCTTTTTGTTACAGCGATCCAGTGCCTCAGCGGCTGTCGAAACTGCCGAGCAATCCGCATCTAGGGCCAATGAAATTACGTGGAGCTTCGATTCTCCCGGCCCCAACTATTTCTTGGCTATGGTCGCTACCAGTCCGGCCGCCGTCGTCCCTGTGACGCCTGGGCAGAATCCATTGTCATTCATGGAGAGCGTCAACAAGATTGATCCTAGCAAGGCGTTTGTTTTGGGCTTTCAAGCTACGGGTAAGAACAATCTCAGCGAGCCCATGGTCAACGTATCCGGCTCTATTAGATCGGACGTAACCAACGAAACGTTGCCTATAAATTTCGTTGTTGATGCCACACCAGTGGCCCCCTCGGAAACTTTTGGAGTGCCGCCGCAAGCTCAATTCACTATCACGACTGTAAATGTTCCTATTGCCGATCCAGCGCGCGACGGCGCCCCGGTATCAGAATTTCTGACGAAATTTGCGAGTTTTACCTTCGTGTTTAACTACGATGGACATAACTATACGCGTCATTTTTCCAAAGATGAGGTAAAGCATCAATTCGATCTTTTTTCGAACATGACTCGGCCGGACAAGAGCACTGAGCCGAGGGTAGTTAGAAAGCCAAAGAAAACTACTTAGAGATCAATCTTGGGTGCTCCGATGGCGATTAAGCACTGAACGAAAAAGACAGCGGTGAATCCTCCGCGACTGATTTTATTCGCAATGTTGCGCTCGCTTTCGGGTATGCCCATAGCCGTCAGCTTTTCCGCTAGCTCGCGATAGTTGACGTTCCTTCGCTTCAGCTCCGCTTTGAGCATTCCTTTCACACGATCTTCCCAGCCCTTGTCTTTTGCCATGGCATCCTCGGATTCGGTACGAGGATCATCATATTCGATGTTTTTACCCTTGACAACGTGGTCGCCATATCCGATGTATGTGTCATCGGATGTGATGACAAATGGCCCAACATTTCCTCCTCAGCGCAAAGGCCCGGACACTAAGTCTCCGGTCGATCTTTGCCGAAGGCGAGGATGCGGCCTACGCCACCTTCTGCAAGCTCCGCTGGCCTGAGACCGAAGGCGAGCCGGTTTGCCCGCGTTGCGGCTCTCTGGACGCCTACACGACCGCTCGCCGCCGCTTCGCCTGCAAGGATTGCCGCAAGCAGTACAGCGTCACATCGGGCACGATGTTCGCCAGCCGCAAAATGGCCTTCACGGATCTGTTGGCCGCGATCTGCATTATCGTGAATGCAGCGAAGGGGCTTTCCGCCCTTCAACTGTCCCGCGATCTCGACTGCCAGGCGAAGACGGCTTTCGTGTTGGCTCACAAAATTCGCGAAGCTCTCGCCTCGGAAATGGACACTGAGACGCCAGACGGCGCGGTCGAAATCGATGGCGCATATTTTGGCGGCCATATCCGCCCGGCGAACAAAGCCGAAGATCGCCTTGACCGCCGCCTTGCCCAATACCAGACCGGCGAGCGCCGCGTAGTTATTGCCCTTCGCGAAAGCGGTGGCCGGACCTGCACCCACGTCACGAAGACCGAAGCCGAAGGCGTCAAGATCGCCTCAGAGACGGCAGAGAAAGAAACCGTCTTCTACGCCGACGAAGCCTCGCATTGGGATGCCCTTCATGCCCGTTGGGAGACGCGCCGGATCAATCACAGCGTCCAGTACAGCGATCTGATGGGCACTCACACGAATTGGGTTGAAAGCTATTTCAGCCGCCTTCGGCGGATGGTTGAAGGGCAGCATCATGGCGTTTCCGCCCGCTACCTTCACGCCTACGCGGCTCAGGCTGCATGGATGGAAGATCATCGTCGGATGGATAACGGCTCGCTCTGTCACCGCGCGCTCAGCCTATCTCTTGGTCATCCGGTGTCTCGCCAGTGGAAGGGCTACTGGCAGGGAGCGGCGCGTCGATAAGGCGACCGTCTTTCACCAATTGGTCCAGACAGATCGAAATCAGATACCGCGCCACGTCACTATTTCCATCGCCATATAGCTTCCGAGCTACTAGCTGATTGAACAGGCCGCGCATCCCTGCGGGCAGAGTCACTTGTATCTTTTTAGGATCGCTTTCGCCCATACGCGATAGAAAGGTTCTGTGGAGCGTCCTCCAAGATGCCACAAAGAACCTTGTGGAGCGAATCGTTCTATGGCACCCCTATATCTGGCATGAGTGACACGGTGAATCTCCCAGCCGTAGCACGGCCCTTTGGGCCGGAGCGCAATGAGGGAACGGGGAGTACCCTCCTCATGCCGATTCCTTACCCAAGGCTAGTCGCGCAATAAGCGACCTTCCCGCGCAGCCTTACGGCGAAGTCTTCGCGCTTCTTTCAAGTGAAGTCGATGAAACGTTTCAACATAGACTTCGCCATTGAAGGTGGCTTTCAAGACGACGATGAAAGCCATGGCTTCTGGGCTATCAGGGTCGATCCACCAAAGTTCGATGATATTCGACTTGCGGCCACGAGCCACACGTCCCTTTAATAAAATGGACGGCAGGTGCCGATAGTGCGAATAGTTGATATCGCCGTGTTTATGCTGGAGTTTTATTAGGGTGTAGTCGGAGAACCAGATGGGCTGGCAAACTTCTAACCCTAATGCCCGCGCACAAAACGGGTCCAATCGGCCAGCTTCCACGTGGCCGAAGTTCGTACCCGCGACATAATTGGCTAAAGCAACGTCGTCCATTCGAGAACATCCGAATCCCCCTCCCTGTTCTCTTATAGACATTCTAGCGTGCAATTTCCCAGATCATGTACTGCCCCGGCCCTTGCTCGCACCGGACAACTCCCTTCTCCCGCTGAAGCCGTAGGGCGACGCCGCACCGCTTGGTCATCAGCCTGAGAAGCTTCACGTCAGCAATATCCAGCGCCCGCTCCCGCATTAGCTGGAAAGCAATATCGCGCGTTGTCAGCGGCTCTGTGGCCTGCCTGAGCACGTCCAGAATGATCCGCGTCATCTGCCCGCGCTTCGACCAATCTGACGGCGGCCGGAACGTCTTCGGCCTGATCGCCTCGACTTGGTAGTCGGCATCAAACAGGCGGATCGTCGCGTCCAGACTCTCCAGGTCGCGGATCATCTGTTGGAGGGCGACTTGGGCGTTCTCTATGTCACCGGCTAGCTCAGCCCGTTTCTTGACTAGGCCGGTTAGGACGAAGGTGTTTTCCATGGGCCAAATGTGGCCCCGGCAAACCCAACTGGCTTGCTTCCTTTGCTACCGAATGCCGAGCAGTTCCGCCGGGGTCAGCGGCGGCAGGATGGACGGCAGCCGGCTCGCCAGCATGGACTTGCCGGCGCCGGGCGGCCCGACCATGAGCATGTGATGGCCGCCGGCCGCCGCCACCTCCAGCGCGCGCCGGGCGGTCTCCTGCCCCTTGATGTCGGCAAGGTCGGGGAGGAGGCCGGTCGCTTCGGCGATGCCCGGCTCGGGCCGGGACAGGACCTGGGTGCCGCGGAAATGATTGGCGACCGCGATGAGGCTGCGCGCGGCGAGGATGTTCATGTCGCGGCTCGCCCACGCCGCCTCGGACCCGCTGGCGGCGGGACAGACGAGTCCGCGGCCCATGGCATTGGCGGCGACCGCCGCCGGCAGGACGCCGGCGACCGGGGTGATCGTGCCGTCGAGGGCCAGTTCGCCGAGGGCGACGAAATCCCCGAGCTGGTCGCCGGGCAGCGCCCCCATGGCGGCCATCAGCGCTAGGGCTATGGGCAGGTCGTAGTGGCTACCCTCCTTCGGCAGGTCGGCCGGCGCGAGATTGATGACGATGCGCTTGGCCGGCAACGACAGGCCGGTGGCATGCAGCGCCGCCTTCACGCGGTCGCGGCTCTCGTTCACCGCCTTGTCGGGCAGGCCGACGATGCCGAAGTAGTTGAGGCCCGGCGCGATCTGCACCTGGACATCGACCGGCACCGCTTCGATGCCCTGGAAGGCTACCGTGGTGACGTGGGAGACCATCGCGCCCTGCCCCGCTCCAACCTGCGAAGGCTACGACGACTCTATTTCCGATTGCAAGAACATTTGGTGAACGGGCAAAATCAGTTGCCGTCGCCGAAGGCCCAGATCGGCACGTCCATCAGCCGGATCTGGCTGCCCGGGACGGTATAGGGCGTGTCGTCGGCCGCCCGGCCTTCGCCGCGCAAAATGATCACCTCGGCCACGCACGACGAGGTGTCGATGGTCTTCACCATGGCGGCCTGCCAGTTGCCGGAGCCGCCGAGATCGACTTCGACCAGTTCGGCCGGCGTCCATTGGCATTCCGCCGAGGCGGCGGCTGTGGCCGCGAAGACCGCGCACAACGTCGCGGCGACAACAAGACCAGCGCGCATTCTTCCATCCCTATTGACCCGGATACACGAAGGTTCGCCGAACAATGCGCGCGCGGTCAAGGCTGGATGGGCCTGGCCGATGAACCAGCTCTGGACGCCCGCGAAACTGCCCCTCGCGCGACAGCACCCAGTGGGCTCTACAACTACGCGAGCGACTCAAGGATCGACTGCACTATCCGTCCGCGGAAGCCGGAATCAGCGAGAGCGCCAAGAAAGACTGCCTGCGCCGCCGCGATCAGGAAGAGGATGGTGACGAAGGGCTGCTTCCGCGTCTTGTGACGAAGATGCTGCCGCGCGACGATTGCTCCGATGGAGCCGCCAGCCGCGGCCATGAGGAGCAGCGTTCGTTCCGGGACCCGCCAGTCGCCGCGTTCCGCCGCCTCCTTGTCGCGGGCAAAGGTAGCGTAGGTGAGCATATTGATGAAGACGAGCCAGCCCAACGCGACGAGGGCGATGACACCTTCGCCGGCGGTCATTCCGTTGCCCGGACGATCTCCCGGCCAACCCTTGCCTCGATCGCATCCCAGACCAGCGCGGCGATGTCGGCGCCGCCAAAGCGCTTCACCTCGCGGATGCCGGTGGGCGAGGTGACGTTGATCTCGGTCAGGTAGTTGCCG
The DNA here is from genome assembly GCA_038323025.1 of Hyphomicrobiales bacterium. Lineage (GTDB taxonomy): Bacteria > Pseudomonadota > Alphaproteobacteria > Rhizobiales > Kaistiaceae > JAFKKF01. Next base: position 12,664 of record JBBQGL010000078.1, on the reverse strand, counting down.
ATCACGTCGATGCCGACGAAGATCAGCCCGCGGGCCTTCAGCGTCGGGCCGATGCGCTCGCAGATCTCGCGGTCGCGGGCGGTCATCGCGATCGCCTCGGGGCGGCCGCCGACATGCATGTTGGAGCGCGCCTCGCCCTCCGCCGGGACGCGGTTGATCGCCCCCGCCGCGACGCCGTCGACCAGGATGACGCGCTTGTCGCCTTTCCGCACCTCGGGCAAATAGCGCTGCACGACATAAGGCTCGCCGCGATAGGCGGTCTCGAAGATCTCGAGAAGCGAGCCGAGGTTCTCGTCGGCGCCGGCCAGCCGGAAGACGCCGGCGCCGCCATTGCCGTAGAGCGGCTTGATGATGATGTCGCCGTGCTCCTTGCGGAATCGCCGGATCTCGTCCGGGTCGCGCGCGATCAGGGTCGGCGGCATGAGGTCGGGAAATTCGGTGACGAAGAGTTTTTCGGGCGCGTTGCGGACGTGGGTCGGGTCGTTCACCACCAGCGTCGTCGGATGGATGCGCTCGAGGAGATGGGTAGTGGTGATGTAGCCCATGTCGAAGGGCGGGTCCTGGCGGAGGTGCACCACGTCGAAGGTCGACAGGTCGGTGGCCACCCCTTCGCCCAGCGTGAAATGATCGCCCTCCACGTCGCGCACCTTGACCGGCTCGACGCGGGCGAAGACCTTGCCGTCGCGGAGCGCCAGGCGGTCGGGCGTGTAGTGGTACTGGGCGTGACCGCGGCGTTCGCCCTCCAGCATCAGGGCAAAGGTCGAATCGCCGCGGATCTTTAGCCGGGCGATGTGGTCCATCTGGAAAGCGACATTGAGAGCCATGGGGCGTCTTATCCCGCGAGCGGCGGGCAAAAGGCAATAAGCCCGGCGCCGGGATCGCTCGACGGGGCGCTTACCGGCCGGCGCCGGTGCCGTCGAAGATGCCGGCGTGATGGCGCGGGCGACGGCCCGGCGCGGCGACGATCACGTCGAAGCGCTGGTCGAGGCCGGCAGCCGCCGGGTGGGCGGCCAGCCATAACGCCGCAGCGCGGGCGATGCGTTGCCGGCTCTTCGCGGTAACCGCTTCGAGGCCCGCCTCGCCGGTCGGGCGCGACTTCACCTCGACGAAAACGACTGTGCGTCCGCGGCGCGCGATCAGGTCGATCTCGCCGAGCGGCGTGCGGTAGCGGCGGGCAAGGATGCGGTAGAATTTCGCCCTCAGGTACCAGGCCGCGATGGCTTCCGCGCGGCGGCCGCGACGCTCGGCGTCCCGGCGGCGCGGATCGGCGTCAGTCATCGTCCCCGCCTTCGAGCTCTCCCCCCTTCAGCGCCAGCGCCAGCGCCCGCTGGTAGAGGTCGCGGCGCGGCAGGCCGGTCACCGCGGCGGCGGCCTCCGCCGCTTCGCGCACGCCGCCTTTGGCGAGCAGCGCAACCAGCACCGCGTCGACGTCGGCAGCCGCCGGCGCCGCGTGGACGGGCGGGCCGACCACGACCACGATCTCGCCCTTCGGCTTGTCCGCCGCCGCGTAGTGCGCGGCGAGTTCGCCGAGCGGCGCGCGGCGGACCTCCTCGAACTTCTTGGTCAGCTCGCGCGCCACCGCGACGGGGCGGTCGCTACCGAGGGTCGCCACCATATCGGCGAGCGAGGCGGCGAGGCGTTGCGGCGATTCGTAGAAGATCAGGCTCGCCGGAACCGCGGCGAGCTCGGTCAGGCGCTTGCGCCGTGCGCTCTCCTTCGGCGGCAGGAAGCCGGCGAAAAGAAACGCATCGGTCGGCAGGCCCGAGGCGACCAGGGCCGCGAGCAGCGCCGAGGCGCCGGGAATCGGGATGACGCTGCGGCCCGCCGCAGCGGCCTCGGCGGCAAGATGGAACCCCGGGTCGGAGATGAGCGGCGTGCCGGCGTCGCTGACCAGTGCCACCACCTTGCCCCCGGCGAGCGCGGCGAGCAGGCGCGGGCGCTGCCGGGCAGCGTTGTGGTCGTGATAGGCGAGAAGCGGCGTCGTGATCGCGTAGCGGTCGAGGAGGACGCGGGTGACGCGGGTGTCCTCGCAGGCGATGAGATCGGCGGCGGCAAGCGTCTGCAGGGCCCTCAGAGTAATATCGCCGAGGTTGCCGATCGGTGTCGCGACAACGTAGAGGCCAGGCTCCAGCGGCCGCGCCGCCAGCCATTGACCTTCGATCGAGAACCCGCGCCTGCCGTCTTCGATCGTCGCCTCCCGCCTTCGGCCGCAACCCTGTCGGTTCGGTTAACGATTTGTGAAATCTAATGCATTCACGATTGGTTCTTGCCCCGACTCGCCTTATGCTTCGCAAATTGGCAGCGAGTCAAAGCGGGCGAGCAGGGGAGAATTCGTTGTTCCGCACGGCAATCGACCGCGCGGGTCGTTTCGCGGCCGGCGCGCGCATAGCGCTTGCCGCCTGCCTGGTCGCGTCCTGTTCCCCGAGCATGCTGGGCGGCGGCCCGAGGCCGGGCACCCCGGCGGCGCCGGTCAGCGGCGAGGTGCTGGGCAGCGGAGCGGTCAAGGTCGGCCTTCTCCTGCCGCTGTCGGCCACCGGCAATGCCGGCCAGATCGCCCTTAACATGAAGAACGCGGCGGACCTTGCCATCCGCGAGTTCCCGTCGTCGGGCATCCAGCTCCTGGTCAAGGACGATCGCGGCACGGCGGAAGGCGCGCGTGCCGCCGCGGCGGAAGCCATATCGCAGGGGGCGGAGCTGATCCTCGGGCCGCTCTTCGCCCAGTCGGTCAGCGGCGCGGCGGCGGTCGCCAAGCCCGCGCACGTCCCGATCATCGCCTTCTCCAGCGACACTTCCGTCGCCTCGCGCGGCGTTTACCTGCTCAGCTTCCTGCCACAAAGCGACATCGACCGGATCGTCCGCTACGCCAGCCGCCAGGGCAAGCATTCCTATGCCGCGCTCCTGCCCAACAGCGCTTACGGCTCGCTCGCCCAGGCGGCGCTGCAGAAAGCGGTGGCCGATTCCGGCGGGCGGCTGATGGCGGTCGAGCGCTACGACCTCGACCGGGTGGCGATGCAGGCCAAGGCAACGGCGGTAGCCGGGGTCATGCAGGGCGGCGCCGTCGATGCCGTCTTCCTGCCTGGCGGCGCCGAGGAGGCGCCGTTCCTCGCCCAGATCCTCGCCGCCAACAAGGTGAAGCCGGGAAGCGTCAAATATCTTGGCAGCGGGCAATGGGACGATCCCCGCGTCGCCGCCGAATCGAACCTGAGCGGCGGCTGGTACCCGGCTCCCGAACGGAGCGGCTTCGCCGCCTTCGCGGCGCGCTACCAGACGGCGTTCGGGGCCCAGCCGCTTCGCCCGGCCTCGCTCGCCTACGATGCCACCAGCCTCGCCGCCGGCCTCGCCGCCCGCTTCGGCACCGAGCGCTTCGCCGACAAGACGATCACCAACGCCAGCGGCTTCATCGGCATCGACGGCGCCTTCCGCTTCCTGCCCAACGGCATGAACGAGCGCGGCCTCGCCATCTACCAGATCTCGCGCGGCAAGGCGGCCGTCGTCGAGGCGGCGCCGCGAAGCTTCAGCAAGTAGCCCAAAACCCTAGGCGGCGAGGTCGGCGACCACCGCATCGAGGACGAAGAAGCCGGCGCGGGTAGCGCGGAGCCGCCCGCCCGGGGTCTGCTCGATCATGCCGTGGGAGGCGAGATCGGACAGCTGCTCGGGATCGAGCTGGCGGCCGGAGAGCGCCTGGTAGCGGGCGAGATCGATGCCCTCGGCGAGCCTCAGGCCCATCAGGAGCATCTCGTCGCCCTCTTCCTCGCGGGTGAGGATATCGTCGACGACAAGGCCGTCGTTGCGCGCCTCGGTGCGCGCAAGCCAGGCCTCGGGCTGCTTTTCGGCAACGGTGGCGTGGCGGCCGTCGTGGAGGCGGAGGCGCCCATGCGCCCCCGGTCCGATGCCGGCATATTCGCCGTAGCGCCAGTAGACCAGGTTGTGCCGGCACTCGGCGCCGGCACGGGCGTGGTTGGAAATCTCGTAGGCGGACATGCCCGCCGCATCGCACACCGTCTGCGTCACCGCATAGAGGTCGGCGGCAAGATCCTCGTTTGGCACCTTAAGCTTGCCGGCCTTGTGGAGCGCCGCGAAGGGCGTGCCGTCCTCGATGGTGAGCTGGTAGAGCGAGAGATGATCGGCGGCGAGCGCCAGGGCCTGCTTCAGTTCCGCGGCCCAGGCTTCTGTGGTCTGGCCGGGACGGGCGTAGATGAGATCGAAGGAGAGGCGGGGAAACGTCTCGCGGGCTATTTCGATCGCCTGCAGCGCCGTCGCCGAGTCGTGCAGGCGGCCGAGGAATTTCAGGTCCCCGTCGTGGAGCGACTGGACGCCCAGCGAAACGCGATTGACCCCGGCGGCGCGGTAGCCGCGGAAACGGCCGGCCTCGACGCTCGACGGGTTGGCCTCCAGCGTCACCTCGGCATCGGGCGCGACCGTCCAGTAGCGGCCAACCGCGTCGAGAATGGCGCCGACGGTCGCGGGCTCCATCAGCGACGGCGTGCCGCCGCCGAGGAAGATGCTGTCGACGGTGCGCGGTCCGGTGCGATCGGCGGTGGCGGCGATCTCGCGCACGAACGCCGCGGCAAAACGTGCCTGGTCCGGCGGCTGGTGGCGGACATGGCTGTTGAAATCGCAGTACGGGCATTTCGCCGCGCAGAACGGCCAGTGGACGTAAACGCCGAAGCCCGGATCGCTGCTCATGGCGCGAGCTTCGCCGCGGCGAAAAGCGCGAACGCCTTCGCCCGGTGCGAGTAGCGGTGCTTTTCTTCCGCCGTCAGTTCGCCGTAGGTGCGGGGCTCGCCTTCGGGCTCGAACATCGGGTCGTAGCCGAAGCCGTTGGTGCCACGCGGTGGCCAGACCAGCGTGCCTTCGGTCTCGCCGCGCCATTCCTCGCTGTTGCCGTCGGGCGAGGCGAGGCTGAGCACCGCGACGAAGCGTGCCCGGCGCGCCGCGGCGGTGCTGGCGCCCGCGGCCGCCAGTTCGTTCCATACCCGCGTCATGGCGCGGGTGAAATCCTTGCCCGGCCCGGCCCAGCGCGCCGAATAAATGCCCGGCGCGCCGGCGAGCGCGTCGACGGCGACGCCCGAATCGTCGGCGAGCGCGGGAAGCCCCGCCGCCGCCGCTGCCGCCACCGCTTTCAGCCGCGCGTTGGCCTCAAACGTATCACCGGTCTCGTCGGGCTCGGGCAGTCCGAGGTCGCCGGCAGAAACCGCCTTAAGCCCGTGCGGCGCCAGCAACCCGGCAAACTCGCGGAGCTTGCCCGGATTGTGGGTGGCGATGACCAGGGTATCGCCCCGCTGCAGCCGCATCAGAGGATCGCAAGCTTCTGCAATTCGACCAGCCGGGCGATGCCGCTGCGGGCCAACTGGAAAAGGGTCGAGAATTCCGCCTCGCTGAACGGCGCGCCCTCGGCGGTGCCCTGGATCTCGACGATGCCGCCTGATCCGGTCATGACGAAGTTGGCGTCGGTGTCGGCGGCGACGTCCTCGGCGTAGTCGAGGTCGAGGACCGGCGTACCCTTATAGATGCCGGCGGAGACGGCGGCGACGTGCTCGGTCAGGATCGGCTTCTTCAGCATATCGCGGCTCTTCATCCATTCGATGCAGTCGCGGAGCGCCACCCAGCCGCCGGTGATCGCGGCGGTGCGGGTGCCGCCGTCCGCCTGGATGACATCGCAATCGATGAGGATCTGGCGCTCGCCGAGGCCGGCGAGGTCGACCACGGCACGGAGCGAGCGGCCGATGAGGCGCTGGATCTCGAGGGTACGGCCCGACTGCTTGCCTTGCGCCGCTTCGCGCCGGGTGCGCTCGGTGGTGGCGCGTGGCAGCATGCCGTATTCCGCCGTCACCCAGCCCTTGCCGCCGCCGCGCAGCCACGGCGGCACGTGCTCGTCGAGGCTCGCCGTGCAGAAGACGCGCGTGTCGCCGAACGTGACCAGGCACGAGCCTTCGGCGTGCTTGGAAACGCCGCGTTCCAGCGTCACCTTGCGCAGGTCGTCGTTCGCCCGTTTCGACGGGCGCTGAATTCCGGGTTTGTCCATGCCGCTTCTTAGAGCATTGTCAGGAAACGTGGGAAGCCTTTTCCCATGAACCGCCCGGCAGGGTTAGTTCGCAACCGCCGCCGCTTGAAAATAACTGCGAAAACCGACACTTAAGGAAGGCTGCCCCGAACGAGGCGAGAGCATGATCGAGCCACCGCCGCTGCGCAGCGGCACCGATTCTTCCGCGCTGCAGGGCCTGGACCGCCGCTCGCGCGAGATTTTCAAGCGGATCGTCGATTCGTACCTGGAGACGGGCGAGCCGGTCGGCTCGCGCAATATCAGCCGCCTGCTGCCGGTCTCGCTGTCGCCGGCCTCGGTCCGCAACATCATGTCGGACCTCGAGCATTTCGGGCTGATCTATGCCCCGCACACGTCCGCCGGGCGCCTGCCGACCGAGTTCGGCCTGCGCTTCTTCGTCGACGCCCTCCTCGAAGTCGGCGACCTTTCGGCGGAGGAGCGCCAGCGCATCGAAGCCCAGGTGCGCGGGATCGATGCCGGCCGCACGGTGGAGAGCGTTCTCGCCGAAGCAAGCCAGGCGCTCTCCGGCCTGTCGCGCGGCGCCGGCGTGGTGCTGGCGAGCAAGGCTGACCTCCGGCTGAAGCATCTCGAATTCGTGCGCATCGAGCCGACCAAGGCGCTGGTGGTGCTGGTCGGCGAGGACGGCTCGGTGGAGAACCGGCTGGTCGACCTCGATCCCGGCACGACCCCCTCGGCCCTGATCGAAGCGGGCAACTACCTCAACTCCCACCTGCGCGGCCGCACGCTCTCGGAAGCGCGGGCGGAACTGGAGAAGCGCGAGGTGGCGGCGCGCGCCGAACTCGACTCGCTCACCGAAAAGCTGATCGGCGCCGGCCTCGCTACCTGGGCCGGCGCCGCGTCCGGCCGCCCGGAGACGCTGATCGTACGCGGGCGCGCCAACCTCCTCGAGGACGTCACCGCGACCGGCGACCTCGAGCGCATCCGCCTGCTCTTCGAGGACCTCGAGACCCAGCGCGAACTGATCAAGCTCCTCGGCCACGCCGAAACCGGCGAGGGCGTGCGCATCTTCATCGGCTCGGAGAACCAGCTTTTCTCGCTGTCGGGCTCGTCGCTGGTGGTCTCGCCCTATCGCGACAAGGAGCAGCGCATCGTCGGCGTGCTCGGCGTCATCGGCCCGACCCGCCTCAACTATGCGCGAATCGTGCCCATGGTCGATTACACCGCGAAGGTGGTGAGCAAACTGTTGGGGTAGTGCACTCGTTGAGCGCACGGGACTACTTCAAGTCTAACCACGTCATCCCCCGACTTGATCGGGGGATCACTGGCCGTCGCCAGATCCTGCGATGACGAGCCCTACCCGCAACGATCCTCCGGTCAAGCCGGAGGATGACGTTGGCGGTGAGGATGACGGTCGTGGTTGAGGATAGCGTTGGTGGGTAAAGTGACGGCGGTTAAACCGCGGGTCGGGATGTCGCCTGCGATGCCATCGCCGGAGCCCCGTCGAGGTACGCCAGCCAGATGGCGTCCGGGCCCATGGTGGCGATGCGGATGCGGTGCGCCGCCATCTCCTCCTCGGTGACGCGGAACAACCGCGGCTCCAGCCGCTCGCCGACCAGCACCACGCCCTCGGCGACCGAGATGGACGGCGCGCCGGTCTGCTCGTCGAGGATGAGGTTCGCCTGCCGCCCGCCGATCAGCTCGATGTAGACTTCGGAGAGCAGCTGGGCGTCGAGCAGCGCGCCGTGGAAGGTGCGCTTGCTGGCGTCGATCGAGTAGCGCGCCAGCAGCGCATCGAGTGAGTTGGGGCCCGCCGGATGGCGGCGGCGCGCGAGCATCAGCGTATCGACGACGCGGTCGGGCGGCAGGCCATTGCGGCCGGCGCGGGTCAGCTCGGCGTTGAGGAAGTCGAGGTCGAAGACGGCGTTATGGGCGATCAGCGGCGCCTCGCCGAAGAACTCGAGCATCTCGTCGATGATTTCGGCGAAGCGCGGCTTGTCCTTCAGGAAGGCGTCGTCGAGGCCGTGCACGCGGATGGCGTCGATCTGCACCGCCCGCTCGGGATTGACGTAGCGGTGAAAAGTCTTGCCGGTCGGGAAATGATTGAACAGCTCGACGCCGCCGATCTCGATGATGCGGTCGCCGTTCCGCGGATCGAGCCCGGTGGTTTCGGTGTCGAAGACGATTTCACGCATGAAGGGTCTGCCGGTCGAGTCGGAGCGGGATGGTGCGGGCGATCCGGCGGAAGGACAAGCCTCCGCGACCTCCGTGCACAACCCTGTGGCGCCCATTGGCCATGGCGGTCAACCCCCGCCGGCCTTCCCCGCGGTCGCGTGCAGCACATCGGCCACCGCCGCGCGCGTGTCGTCGAGCGGGCCGCCCGTATCGATGACGAAATGGGCGCGCCGGCGCTTCTCCGCGTCGGGCATCTGGCGCGCGAGGAGCGTGGCGAGCGCAGCTTCGTTCATCCCCGGCCGTGCCAGCAGGCGCCGGCGCTGGACCGCTTCCGGCGCGCTCACCACCACGACGACATCGACGCGACCCTCGCCGCCGGTCTCGAACAGGAGCGGCACGTCGAGGAGAATCGTCCGCCGGCCGGCAGCGTTGGCGCTCGCGCGGAACGCCGCCTCGCGCGCGCGGACGAGCGGATGGACGATCGCCTCCAGCTTTTCCAACGCGGCCTTGTCCGCGGCGATCCGTGCTGCCAGCCGGGCGCGGTCGACGACGCCATCGACGACCGTGCCGGGAAAGGCGGCCTCGATAGCCGGCGCGGCTTCGGCGCGGTAGAGCGAATGGACCGTCCTGTCGGCGTCGAATACCGCTACCCCCGCTTCTGCGAACATGGCGGCGACCGTCGACTTGCCCATGGCGGCCGAGCCGGTGAGGCCGATGACCAGCATCACGCTGCCATCGTCGCCAGAACCGCGGCGCGGAGCGCAGGAGTGACGGTCGGGCGCTTGCCGAACCAGCGCTCGAAGCCGGGAGCCGCCTGGTGGAGCAGCATGCCGAGGCCATCGACGGTGGCGAGACCGCGCGCCCGCGCCGCGGCAAGCAGCGGCGTCGTCAACGGCACATAGACCAGGTCGGTGACCAGCGCGTCGGCCGGCAGCGGAGCGAGATCGACGGTGAGCGGCGGCTCGCCGGCCATGCCGAGGGAGGTGGTGTTGACCAGAAGCCGGGCCTCGGCGAGGCGGGCCGGCAGCTCTTCCCAACCGGCCGGGCGCACGCCCGGCCCGAACTTTTCCGCCAGGGTTTCCGCGCGGGCGGCCGTGCGGTTGACCAGGTGGATCGGCGCGAAGCCGCGCCCGAGGAGGGCCCACAGCACCGAGCGCGCCGCGCCGCCGGCGCCGAGAACGACCGCCGCCCCGGGGTTCCTGTCCCAGCCCGACGCCTCCTGATCGAGATTGGCGAGGAAGCCGATGGCATCGGTGTTGTCGCCGTGGAGCTTGCCGCCTTCCAGCCAGACGGTGTTGACCGCGCCGATCGCCGCGGCGGCCGGTTCGCGGGACGACACCGCGGCAAAGGCGGCTTCCTTGTGCGGCACCGTGACGTTGCAGCCGACATAGGGACCTGTGGAAAAGCCTGTGAAGAACCGGTGGATATGTTCCGGCTCTACCGGCTGGATGACATAGTCCCCGGCGATTCCGAGCTCCTTCAGCCAAAAACGGTGGATGACGGGCGAGCGCGAATGCTTCACCGGCCAGCCGACGATACAGGCAAGCGGCGCGCTCATGACGGCAATGCGCCTTCGTCGCGCAGCCACTTCAGGACCGCCAGCAGCGGCAGGCCGAGGATCGTGAAGTGATCGCCCTTGATCTCCTCGAAGAGCTGGATGCCCGGCCCCTCGACCTGGTAGGCGCCCACGCTTTGCAGCGCGGCGTCGCCGACCTTGGCGAGGTAGGCCTTGATGAAGGCGAGGGATAAGGGGCGCATGGTCAGCCGCGCCGTGTCGATCGTCCGCCAGATCACCGTGCCGCCGCGCACGCCTGCGACCGCCGTGTGCAGTTCATGGGTGCGGGCGGCGAGCGTGACCAGCTGTCCGCGGGCCTCCTCCAGGGTAGCGGGCTTGTGCCACTGGCGGCCGTCGCATTCGAGGGTCTGGTCGGCGCCGATGACGAAGGCCGCGCGATCCGCCTTGCCGATGCCGACGGCCTTGGCTTCGGCCAGCGCGAGGGCGATCTCCCCCGCGGTTTTGCCGGCGGCGCGGAGCGGCGCTTCCACCAGGCGCTCGTCGATCCGCGGCGCGAGCGCCTCGAACGGAACGCCCGCGGCCCGTAGCATCGCGATCCGCGTCGGACTAGTCGAGGCAAGGATGATGCGCGCCATCAGTTCCGTCGCTTCCGGAGTGCATTCTCTCCGGTTCCGAAGAGGCGCTCCCGGTTTGTCCCCACTCCCATCCCCTGCCCTGTGGACGAAGGCGGGGCAAGAGGGCCTAGCACGATCAAAGGAGCGAAACCGTCCCCGCTGAGGTTGTTCCGATCAACAGGCGCGTGCAAAGCGTACCGGATTCCGCCGGCGCCCGTGGAATCAGGGAATACGCCGGATCGAGTCGGCAATCCACGGGGACAAGTTCGAGGAAACCTTGGAGATCCGGCCATCGCTATGGTTAACCAATTGTAAACGCTGGTCCGCCAGGGATGTCCCCGCTGTTACCGCTCCGGGCCATGCTAGGACGCTCGAATTGTCCCGATTGCCGAGAGGCGCTTGCCGGTTTGTGGAAATGGCGAATTGCCTGTAATCCACCCGCCAAATGAATCAAAACAAAAGGAAGATAGATTCTTTGGCCGGGGAGGTGGACCGCCCGGCGCCGAAGAAGACCGATGGGTTGATCAAGCGGGCGCTGGAACGCGAAATCCTCGAGACGCCTCCCCTCTGGTTCATGCGCCAGGCGGGCCGCTATCTCCCGGAGTACCGGGTGCTGAGGGCGAAAGCCGGCTCCTTCCTCGACCTCTGCTTCAATCCGGAACTGGCGAGCGAGATAACGCTGCAGCCGGTCAGACGGTTCGACGTCGATGCGGCGATCCTGTTCTCCGACATCCTGGTGATCCCGTACGCCCTCGGCCGCAAGCTCGACTACGTCGAGGGTGAAGGTCCGAAGCTCGAACCGATCGATACGGCCGGGATCGATCGCCTGCAGACGGACGGCATGATCGAGCGCCTCGGGCCGGTGCTGGAGACGGTGGCAGCGGTGCGAGCCGACCTTGATCCGGCGAAGGCGCTGATCGGCTTCTGCGGGGCGCCGTGGACGGTGGCGACCTACATGGTGGCCGGTCACGGCACCAACGACCAGTTGCCGGCAAGGCTGCTGGCCGCGCGCCAGCCGGAGATCTTCCAGCGGCTGATCGATTGCCTGGTCGATGCGTCGGCGGAGTACCTGATCGGTCAGCTGCGCGCCGGCGCCGACGTCGTGCAGATATTCGACAGCTGGGCGGGAATCCTCGGCGAGGCCGAATTCGAACGCTGGGTGGTGGCGCCTACCAGGCGAATCGTCGACAAGGTACGCGCCGCGGTTCAGGACGCGCGGATCATCGGATTCCCGAAGGGTGCCGGTTTGCAGCTCAAAGGCTATGCCACGGCAACTCGCGTCGACGCGCTGTCGATCGACTGGACCGTTCCGGTGTCGTACGCGCGCGAAAAACTCCAGCCGCATGTGACGGTGCAGGGCAACCTCGACCCGGTGGTGCTGCTTGCCGGCGGCACTGGGCTCGATGCAGCGATAGACGGGATCCTCGGCGGGTTGCGCCAGGGGCCGTTCATCTTCAACCTCGGCCATGGCATCCTGCCGGAGACGCCGATTCCCCATGTCGAGCAGATGATCCGGCGCGTGCGAGGCGGGCGATGACATCGGCTGAATGGGCCGCCGTGGCCTATCCCTGGCTGAAGGCGTTTCACGTCGTGGCGGTGATCGCGTGGATGGCCGGGATATTCTATCTGCCGCGCCTGTTCGTCTATCACGCTACCGCGCTGCCCGGCAGCGACCGCTCGGAGACCTTCAAGGTCATGGAGCACCGGCTCCTCGGCCTCATCATGAATCCGGCGATGATCGCGGTGTGGGGCCTCGGTCTTGCCCTTGCGGCAATCCAGAATGTCTGGGCGGAGCACTGGTTCATGGCCAAGTTCACGCTGGTCATTGTGATGACCGGCCTGCACTTCTGGCTCGGCGCGCGGGCGCGGGATTTTGCTCTTGACGCCAACCGCTTCAGCGCCCGCACCTACCGCATCGTCAACGAGGTGCCGACGCTCCTCGTGATTCTCATTGTCATCCTGGTTATCGTGCGACCTATCTGACAGCCTCTTGCCGTACGTCTCGCGAACGACTATCTTCCAAGTTACCGCAGAGAAGCAGACAGGCTCCGGCGTCCTTCAAACGCATCGGTGCCGCGCCGGCGGTTAGGTCCGGCTTTAAGTTCTGCATTTTTCCCTCCCGCTGCCGGTTTCTCCCTCCACCAAACCTTTGCGAGTTTTCGCTTTCATGCCCGAAATGAAACTGCAGGACCTCAAGGCGAAAACCCCGCCCGAGCTTCTTGCCTTTGCCGAAGAACTTTCCGTCGAGAACGCCAGCACCCTGCGCAAGCAGGAACTGATGTTCGCCATCCTCAAGCAGCTCGCCGCCAAGGACACCGACATCATCGGCGAGGGCGTGGTCGAGGTGCTCCAGGACGG
>JBBQGL010000077.1:0-18001 GCA_038323025.1 Hyphomicrobiales bacterium | reverse complement strand
AAGGCCGCCAAGGATGGCGCGCTCGCCAACGGTAACGTGGCCGCCGAGGGTGGCGTTGTTGACCAGCATGACATGGTCGGCGACGACGCAATCGTGGGCGACGTGAGCGCCGAGCATCAGGTAGCAGTTGGCCCCGACCGTGGTGACGCCGCGCCCGCGCGCCGTGCCGCGATGCACGGTGGCGTATTCGTGGATTACGCAATCGGCGCCGATCACCACCGAGGTCGGCTCATTGCGATAGCTGGTGTCCTGGGGGCTGCCGCCGACGGCGGCGAACGACATGATCTCTGTGCGCTCGCCGACCTCGGTCCGGCCGGTGATCGCGACGTGCGGGTGGATGACGACGCCGTCCTTGAGGACGACATCGGGCCCGATCACCGAATAGGCGCCGATGCGGACCTTCTTGCCTATGCGGGCGCCGTCCTCGACGATCGCCGTCGGGTGGATATCGCTCATCTCGGCAGTCTTACTCGTCGTCCGCGATCAGGGCGCTGATCACGGCCTCGGCAACCTTGGCGCCCCTCACGATAGCCTCGGCGCTGAATTTCCACACGCTGCTGCGATTGCGGATCTTGCGGACGTGGAACTCGACCGTGTCGCCCGGCAGAACCGGCTTGCGGAACTTGGCCTTGTCGATGGTCATGAAATAGACGATCGGCGGCCGCGAGCGCCCGCGCGTGGCGATGCAGATCGCGCCGGCCGTCTGTGCCATCCCCTCGATGAGGAGCACGCCGGGCATGATCGGATTGTCCGGGAAATGCCCCTGGAAGAAGGACTCGTTGATCGAGACGTTCTTGATGCCGATGGCGGAATTGTCGCCGTCGATCTCGATGATCCGGTCGATCATCAGGAACGGATAGCGATGCGGCAGCAGATCATACAGTCGCTTCGTATCGAAGGTCGCAAGGTGGGGTCGGCTATCCATCGGAATCCGGCTCTTTGCTTTCCGCCCGCTTGCCTTGACCATCCCCGTCGGAACGTCGGGTCAGCCGCTTGATTGCAAGCAGCTGCCTGCGAAACGCCGCCATCGGCTGCGCCGGAATGCCTACCCAGCGCTCTCCGGGCGGGATGTCCATGTGAACTCCGGCCATGGCCGCCACCTGCACGCCGTTCCCGATCGTCACGTTGTCGCGAAGGCCTGCCTGGCCGCCGATCAATACGAAGTCGCCAATGGTTACGCTGCCCGAGATGCCGGCCTGGCCGGCAATCAGGCAATGCCGGCCAATGACCACGTTGTGCGCCACCTGAACCAGATTGTCGATCTTGGTGCCTTCTCCGACGATGGTATCCCGGCTACTGCCGCGATCTATGGTGGTATTGGCGCCAATGGCAACGTCGTCCTGGATGATGACGCGGCCGATCTGGGGCATTTTGGTATGGCCAGCCGGACCCGGAACGAAGCCGAAACCGTCCTGGCCGATGCGCACGCCGGGCTGGATGACCACGCGGTTGCCGATCAGCGCATTGGTGATGGTGACATTTGCGCCAATCGCCCCGTCGCGCCCGATCCGCACTCCCGGCCCGATCACCGCGTTGGGGCCGATCAGCGTATCCCGCCCGATCTCGGCCCCGGCGCCGATCACCGCGCCCGCCTCGATTCTTGCACCCGCCTCGAGCCTCGCGGTCGGGTCGACATGCGCCGCCGGCGAAACACCGGCGGTCGCCGTGACGGGCGCCGGGCGGGCGGAACCGGGGTAGAGGCGGCTCGCAACCGCGGCCAAGGCGGCACGCGGGTCGGGAACGATCAGGACCGCGACGCCGGCCGGCATGGATCCCGACTGGCGCTCGTCGCAAAAGCAGAGACCGGCGTTGGTCTTCGCCAGAGCTTCCGCGAAGCGGGCGCTGTTGTTGAAGAATGTCGCATCTCCCGGGCCGGCAGCCTCAAGCGGCGCGACACGGGAAATCATGCGGGCCGTGTCCGTTCCTGGCCCGACGCGCGCGCCCGTCAATGCCGCGATGTCAGCTACGGAGAGCGGCGGCGCGACCTCGAAGAAATTCGGATCCGCCATGAGCTACGCCGATACATACGAACAGGGCCGCCGACGATGCGACGGCCCCGTGGTCAAGCCAGGCACCGTCAGAACTGTTTGCCGGCGCTGAAGCGGAATATCTGGGTCTGGTCCGTCGGGTCCTTCGTGATCGGGTATGCGAAGTCGCCCCTCAGGATACCGATGGGCGAGGCCCAGAGGACCGAAGCGCCAACCGACGAACGCAGGGTATTATTGGTCGTAACCGCGCCACCAACCGGTACATCGACGCCCCAGAGCTGGCCGGCATCGGCGAACACGGCGCCGCGGAAACCCATCTCGGGGGGAACACCGAGCATGGGGAACTGCACTTCCGCCGTTGCGGCCCAGAAGTTCTTGCCGCCGACCGGCGTGTTGGTTCCCGAGGTAGTCTCCCGCGGGCCGTAACCGTACGAGGCGAAGCCGCGGATGGTCTCGCCGCCCTTGAAGAAGTTATCGGCAACGCGAACCGGTGCACCGAGGCCCGTCACATTGCCGCCCTGCAACTTGATTTCGCCGACGATGTCGGCGTCGTCGACCAGGCTACGGAAGTACTGAGCCTGCGCCACCGACCGGACGTACTGAACGTCGCCGCCAAGCCCGGCGAAATCCTGGGTGAAGGTCGCCCTCACGCCGTCATGCGGGTTCGTATAGCTGTCCAGCGTCGAGTAGGTGAGGACATAGCCCAGCGATGACGTGAGCGTCGTGCCGTTCGGGAAGTAAAGCGCCGTGGCCGCTGCGGTATTGGAGATCTTCTCCTGCGACGCCTTGTAGTTGAACTGGATGTTGAGATCGTCCGTGATCGGCAAACCCATCCGAAGGCCGCCGCCAATGGTCCTTGTGTCGTACGGCCGGGCACCCGCCATCGCAACCGAGTTGCCATAGAAGTCAAAACCCGCCGAGACGTGCTTGCCGAGGAAATACGGATCGGTAAACGACAGGCTGTAGTTCTTCTGGTGCTGACCGTAGCCGACCGAAATCTTCAGCTGCTGGCCGCGCCCGAGAAAATTCTTCTCGTTCAGCGAGACCTCGCCGATGAGTCCGTCCGTCGCGTACCCGGCTCCGACCGAGAAGTCGCCGGTCGACTGGTCTTCGACGTTGACGTCAACGATCACCCGATCAGGCGCGGAGCCCGGCTCGGTCGTAATCGAGACCGACTTGAAGTAGCCAAGATCCTGCAGCTTGCGCTGGGCCCGGTCGATCAGCACGCGATTGTAAGCGTCGCCTTCCGACACGTCGAACTCGCGGCGGATCACATAGTCGCGGGTTTTGGTATTCCCGATGATGTTGATCCGCTCGATGTAGGCGCGCGGGCCCTCGTCGATCAGGTAGGTCAGCGCGATCGTGTGATGCTCATAGTCGCGATCGCCGCGGGGACGCACCTGGGCGAAGGCGTAGCCTTCGCGAGCGACCTCGATCGAGAGGTTCTCCAGGCTCTTCTCGACATCGGTGGCATTGAAGACGTTGCCGCTGCGCGTCTTGACCACCGACTTCAGCGAAGCGCCGCTCACGCCCGGGATCGAGGAGTCGATATTGATCGCGGAGAAGCGGTAGCGGTCGCCTTCCTCGATCGTATAGGTGATGAAATACCGGCCTTTCGCCTCGTCGAACGTGTGGTCGACGGAAACGACCCGGAAATCGGCGTAGCCGTGGCTCATGTAGAAGCGCCGCAGGGACTCCTGATCCCCCACCAGCTTCGACTCGTCGTAAATGTCCTTCTTGTTCAGCCAGCTCAAGAAGTTGTGCTGGCGCGAAATGATCACGCTGCGCAAATGAGCGTCCGAAAAGGCGTGATTGCCGACGAAGGTGATCGAGCCGATTCCGGTCCGCTTGCCTTCGGCAATGACGAACACCACGTC
The DNA here is from genome assembly GCA_038323025.1 of Hyphomicrobiales bacterium. Taxonomy (GTDB): domain Bacteria; phylum Pseudomonadota; class Alphaproteobacteria; order Rhizobiales; family Kaistiaceae; genus JAFKKF01. Next base: position 14,136 of record JBBQGL010000077.1, on the reverse strand, counting down.
GACCCGGTCGTTCGGGAGCTTGGTCACTTCAGAATGGACATCGGCGGCGCTACGGCCCTGGACCGTGTAGTAGTCCTTGATCCGCTGCACGTCCGCCTGGAGCTTGGCATCGGTGAGCACGCCGCGCGCGTCGGTCTGCACGACGCCGGCAAGAATGTTGGATTTGATCTTCTTGTTGCCGCGGAAAATAACGGTGTTCACGATCGGATTTTCGACGACCGCAACCACCAGGCTCGAGCCGGCGCGATTGATCCTGACATCGGCGAACAGGCCAGTGTCGTAGAGGGCCTTCACCGATTCATCGATGTCCGCCGCCGAAAACGACTTGCCCGGCTTGATCGACACATAATTGCGGATCGTCGCCGTCTCGATGCGGGCATTGCCGCGCACCACGATGGAACTGACGCTGTCCGCGTGCGCGACGTTCACCTGCGACAGAGGGCCGCCGAGGCCAACCAACGGCGCCGCGGCCAAAAGCAGGGCGAACGCGCGCCGCCGAACAAAAACCACCAGTGAATTCATAGGATTGGACGCCCTGCTCCGCCTGTCATCCGCCCGGCCCAGCCACCGGCAGATTCGCCCCCCAGCGATCCTGTGGAGGCGAGACTTACAGCCTTTTGATCCCCGTGCAACCCGCGTCCCCCATCCCAAACGCCGAATCTCTCGCAGCGTTGCCCTTCAGACATGCATCGAAGCGGTTTTTCAGAACCAATTCAAATGAATAATGTCATTGCTGAACGCGAAAATCATTAACGCCACAACCGCCGCGAATCCTATCCTGAATCCGATGTCCTGGATGCGGTCGCTGAGCGGCTTGCCGCGGATCGCCTCGGCCAGGAAAAAAAGCAGATGGCCGCCGTCCAGCATCGGTACGGGGAAGAGGTTGATCAGGCCGATGCTGATCGACAGCGTGGCCACCAGACTGATCAGCGTCTCGATGCTGATCGAGGCAGCCTGCTGGGCGATCTGGGCCACCCGGATCGGCCCGCCAAGCTGGTCCGCCGACTCGCGGCCGCTGACCACTCCCGCCAGATAGGCGGCGGTCCGGTCCACGACCAGCCAGGTCCCCTCGACCCCGCTCTGCAGCGCGCCGACCACTCCGTAGGCGACATGGTGGATGTCCGCCGGGTCGTTGTCGGCGCCGATGCCGAGTTTTCCCACTGTGCCGCCGGCCTGGTCGGGCGTTCCCTTCGGCGTTGCCTCGACGACGATGTGCTTGTCTCCGCGCAATATGCCAAAACTCAACGGCTTGCCGGCCGCAACCCGCACGATCTTCTGCAGCGCTTCAAACCGGTCGACCGGAGCCGCATCGATCGTCTCGATGCGGTCTCCGACCTGGAATCCGGCAACCTCCGCGGGGCTGCCGGGCTCGATCCAAGCCACCCTCGCCGGGATCTTCGGCCCTGAAATACCAATGGTGCCAAGAACTTGCTTCTGGCCGAAGCGATCCGTAATCGATCCGCGCTCGGCCTTCACCGCGATCGCCTTGCTCTCGCCGCCCCGATCGACGACGAAGTCCAGGCTCTGCCCGGTGCTGGTGGCGACGAGCAGGTCGATCTGCTGGTAGCTGTCGATCTGCCGCCCATCGATCGATTTGACGACATCGCCGGCCATCAGGCCCGCCGCTGCCGCGGGGCTGCCGGGCGTCACCGCGTCGATCCGCGGGGTGATGATCTGCCGTCCGTAGAGCAGCGCCAGCGCCGTGAAGATCACGATCGCCAGCACGAAATTGGCGACCGGTCCCGCCGCCACGATCGCGGCTCGCTTGGCCACGCTCTTTCCGGCGAAAGTCTTCGCACGTTCTTCCGGGGAAAGGGCCTTCAACTCCTCGCGATCCGGGTGGCCGGCCTCGTTATCGTCGCCGAGGAACTTGACGTACCCGCCGAGCGGGATGAGCGAGAGGCGCCAGCGCGTCCCCTTGCGGTCGGTGAAGCCGAGCAGTTCGGGACCGAAGCCGATCGAGAAGGTCTTGACCGCCACGCCGCACCAGCGCGCGACCATGAAGTGGCCGAGTTCGTGAAAGAAGACCACCAGCGTCAGCACGAAGATGAACGGGAGGATATAGCCGGGCCACGAGCCTAAGCTGTGCAGGGTACTCACAAGGTCCATTCGTCGTTCCTCTCGCCGCCCATATCGATAGCGGACAAACGCTTTCGGCTTTCCTAGCGCGACTGTCGCCCGGGCAGGAATGCCGAGGCGATGCGCCGCCCTTCGCGATCAAGCGCCAGGGCCTCCTTGATGGACTCCGGCGCCTTGTCGAGCCCCTGAACAGCGGCCCGCTCGATGGAATCCTCCACAACCTTGGCAATATCGAGGAAGCCGATCGTGCCCGCAAGATAGGCCGCGACCGCAATCTCATTGGCGGCGTTCAGGATATTGGTGGCCCAGCCGCCCGCGTCCAGTGCCGAACGCGCCAGCTTCAAGGCCGGGAAGCGGTCGGTATCCGGCCTTTCGAACGTCAGCCGGCCGATGCGGGCCAGGTCGAGATGCGTGCCGCTGTCGCGAGCCCGCTTCGGCCATGCGAGGCAATGCGCGATGGGCATGCGCATGTCCGGCGTACTCATTTCGGCCAGCATGCTGCCATCGCGATAGGCGACGATGCCGTGGACGACCGACTGGGGGTGGACAAGCACGTCCAGCCGCTCCGAGGCGACGCCAAAGAGGTAGTGGGCCTCGATGACCTCGAGCCCCTTGTTCATCAGCGTCGCGGAATCGATGCTGATCTTCGGCCCCATCGACCAGTTCGGGTGTTTCAGCGCCTCCTCCGGACGTGCGGCGGCCATCGCTTCCTTGGTCCACCCGCGGAACGGCCCGCCGGAGGCCGTGAGGATGATCTTCTCGACCTCATCAAGATCGCGGCCGTCCAGGGCCTGGAAGATGGCGTTGTGCTCGGAATCGACCGGAAGGATTCTGACCCCCGCGCGCTGGGCTGCGCCCATGAACAGGTCGCCGGCGCAGACGAGGCATTCCTTGTTGGCGAGTGCGATGCGCGCCCCGGCACGGATTGCGGCCATGGTCGGGGCAAGGCCCGCCGAGCCGACGATGCCCGCAACAACGATATCGGTGGGACGGCCCGCCGCCTCCTCGATCGCGGCAGGACCGGCCATCGCCTCGATGCCGCTTCCGGACAGAGCGCTGGAAAGTGCGTCATAGGCCGAACGGTCCGCGATGACCGCGACCCTCGCCTTGACATCGCGCGCGATACGGGCGAGCCGCTCGGCGTTGCCGAAGGCCGTGACGGCTTCGATCTCGAAGTTCTCGAGGTGCTCGGCGATGACCGCCAGGGTGCTGGTGCCGATCGAGCCGGTGGCACCGAGGATCGTGACACGCAACGGGCGGGCATCACCCATCGGCGCTGGCGGGACCGGTTCGGTGGCCGGCAGACTCACCACTGAAGCAGCCCTCGCGCCAGATCGCCCAGACCGCTGTGGAGCAGTCCGACGGCCAGTGCGCCAACGCCCGCGAAGATCAGGCCGTCGACCCGGTCCATGAGGCCGCCATGACCGGGAATGAGGTGCCCCGAATCTTTCACGCCGAAGCGGCGCTTGACGAACGACTCGAACAGATCGCCCGCCTGGCAGGCGACCGAGAGAAGCACCGCAACGATCGCCAGCGGCAACGACAGCGAAACTCCGGCAAGCGGCGGGAAAACCAGGGCCACTGCCAGCGCCGCCGCCAGGCCGCCCACGGCGCCGGCCCGTGTCTTCTTGGGCGAAATGCTAGGCCAGAGCTTTGGCCCGCCGACCAGGCGACCCACGAAAAACGCCCCGGTATCCGTCGCCCAGGTGATCGCGAGGACGAAGATCAGCGCCTCCAGGCCAAGGCCGGGCGCGAGGCGCAGTTCAATCAGGGAAAAGCCGAACGCGGCCGCGTAGAAAACCCCCGCCGGAGCCCACAGCCGCCGATCCGATACGGCTGCCACAAGCAAGGCCAGGGACGCGACGATCAGCGCTATGGCGGGCTGGCCGCGCGAGGCGACCACGATGGCCGCAGCAAGGGCAATCGCCGTGCCTATCGCAACGCCGAATGCGCCACCCGTAACCCGGCTCCATTCCAGCACCACAACCCCGGCTGCGAGCGCAATGAATATCCCGGCGGCCCAGCCGCCGATCCAGGCGCCCGCAAGCGCGGGAATGGCCAGAACGATCGCCGATACGATCCGAATCGCGAGGTCGCTGCCTGTGGCCGGATTGCGCGGGTCCACGGTACCCACGCTCACGCGCCACTCCGGGCAGCGACGCCGCCGTAGCGCCGGGTACGCGTGGTGAACTCATCGATGGCCGCATGGAGCGAATCCGCGCCGAAATCCGGCCAGTAGACGGGCAGGAACACGAGTTCCGCATAGGCTGCCTGCCAAAGGAGAAAGTTGCTCAGCCGCATCTCCCCGCTCGTCCGGATGACCAGATCCGGATCAGGCATGCCGGCGGTGTCGAGGTACGCCGCGAGCGTCCCCTGGTCGATCGTCGCCGGGTCGAGCTCGCCGGCCTTCACCGCCTCGGCGATCCTCCGCGTTGCGCGCGTGATCTCGTCGCGGGCGCCATAGTTGAAGGCGAAGACCAGGGTCAGCGCGCGGTTCTTGTCGGTCAGCCGCTCGGCCTCGTCGATGAGATCGGCAATGTCGGGGGGAAGACGCTCACGCTCCCCAATGACCCGCACGCGCACGCCGTCGCGGTGCAGGTCGGCAAGGTCGCGGCGGATGAAATAGCGGATCAGTCCGAAGAGAAAATCGACCTCGGCGCGCGGGCGCGACCAGTTCTCCGAAGAAAAGCTAAAAAGGGTGACGTAATCGATGCCGAGGTCGAGAGCGGAACGCACGGTGCGGCGCACCGCCTCTACGCCGCGCCGATGACCTTCGCTTCGCGGCAGGCCGCGCTCGGCCGCCCAGCGCCCGTTGCCATCCATGATGATCGCGACATGCCGCGGCACCGCCGACTCGAAGCCCTTGGCTCCGGCAGCTGTCGTGCGCTGGTCGGCAACGGATGTCATTTGGATGCGTCAGACCTGGGTTATTTCGGCTTCCTTGGTCGCCAGGATCTGGTCGATCTCGGCGATGGTGGCATCCGTGGACTTCTGCACGAGATCGGCCTGCTTCTTCTGCTCGTCCGCGCTCATGCCGCCGCTCTTCTCGTCTTTCTTCAGCTGGTCGATGGCGTCGCGCCGGACGTGGCGGACGGCGACACGCGCCTGCTCGGCATACTTGTGCGCGATCTTGACCAATTCCTGACGACGCTGGGCATTGAGCTCCGGAATCGGGATGCGCAGGATCTGGCCGTCGATAATCGGGTTAAGCCCGAGGTTGGCCTCGCGGATGGCGCGATCGACCGCCGATACCGCGGCCCGATCCCACACCTGCACCGACAGAAGTCGCGGCTCGGGAACGCTGATGCTTGCCACCTGGTTGAGCGGCATGTTCGAACCGTAGACCTCGACGTGGATGGGCTCGAGGAGATTGGAGCTGGCGCGGCCGGTGCGCAGCCCTTGCAACTCGCCCCGCAGGACCGAGACGGTGCTGGCCATGCGGCGCTTGGTGTCGTTCAGATCCATGACTTCCCTGTCGTTTCGGTCGGCGTCCGTGACTGCGGCAGCCGGATTGGTCAGGCGTCGCCGACGATCGTCGCCCGGCCGTCGCCCTTGAGAATAGCCACGAACGCGCCCGGCTGCTGGATGGAAAAGACGATTACCGGAATATGGCTGTCGCGAGCAAGCGCGACGGCCGCTTCGTCCATGACGCGCAAGCCTTTCGCCAGCACTTCGGAATGCGTCAGCCGCTCGAAGCGCACCGCCTTCTTGTCGCGTTTCGGATCGGCCGAGTAGATGCCGTCGACGTTGGTGCCCTTGAAGAGGGCATCGCAATCCATCTCGGCGGCGCGCAATGCCGCGCCGCTGTCGGTGGTGAAGAACGGGTTGCCGGTGCCGCCCGCGAAGACCACCGCCCTGCCCCGGTCGAACGCCTTGATTGCCCGCTGCTGGCTAAAGGTCTCGCAGATGGTGGGCATGGGGATCGCCGAAAAGACCTGGGCATCGACCCCGGCGCGGCCGAGCGCCCCGTTGAGCGCAATCGCGTTCATCATGGTGCCGAGGATGCCCATCTGGTCGGCGGCGACGCGGCGGCTTCCGGCCCTGGCCGCGGACGCGCCGCGCACGAAATTGCCGCCCCCGACGACGATGCCGACCTTGACGCCGAGCTTGATCGCCTCGCCGATCTCGCCGGCGACCCGGCTCACCACCTTGTCGTCGATGCCGAATGCCTGGTCGCCGAGGAGCGCCTCGCCCGAGAGCTTCAGGAGGACACGTTTGAAGCGGGGCGCAGACGTCATTCTCCCGACTCGCTTTCCGGGTTCAGCCGGGGCTTGCGATACAGGATGGCGGCGGCCCTGTCACCGGTCACAGGCCGCCGCCTCTCAAGTCCCGTCAGGGTTTCGCCGTCCCGGCAGCCGCCGCGACCTCGGCGGCAAAGTCCGACGTCTCGCGCTCGACGCCTTCGCCGAGGCGGAAGGCAACGAACTTGGTCACGTGGATCGGGCCTCCGACGGTCTTCTCCGCTTCCTTCAGCGCCTGCTCGACGGTCTTTTCCGGCTCGCGCACATAGTTCTGGGACAGGAGGACGACCTCCTCGTAGTACTTGCGCAGCCGCCCCTCGACCATCTTCTCGATGATCGCCTCGGGCTTGCCGGAGGCGCGCGCCTGCTCGGCGAAGATGGCGCGTTCGCGCGCGACCACCGCCGGATCGAGCTCCGATGAGCGCACGGCAAGCGGGTTCGCCGCGGCAACGTGCATCGCCACGTGCCGGCCGGTCTGGGACAGCGCCAGTTCGTCGCCGCTGGACTCGAAGCCGATGAGCACGCCGATCTTGCCGAGATTCGGCACCACCGGGCTGTGGACATAGGTCGCCACGGCGCCGTCCTTGACGGTCAGCAGCGCCGCCCGGCGGAGCGTGATGTGCTCGCCGATGGTCGCGACCGCCGCCTTGATCGCCTCGTCGACCGTCCCGCCGGAAGCGACCCTGGCCGCGAGAATCTTCTCGACCGACCCGTCGGTCGAAAGCGCGGCTTCGGCGACCGCCGTGACCAGCTTCTGGAAATCGGCGTTCCGCGCAACGAAGTCGGTCTCGGAGTTGACCTCGACCATGACCGCGCGGTGGGTTCCCGTGGCGACGCCGATCAGGCCTTCCGCGGCAACGCGGCCGGCCTTCTTCGCCGCCTTGGCAAGGCCCTTGGTGCGCAGCCAGTCGACCGCCGCCTCGACGTCGCCCTTGGTCTCGGTCAGCGCCGCCTTGCAGTCCATCATGCCCGCGCCGGTCTTCTCGCGCAGGTCCTTCACCATTCCGGCCGTGATGTTCATGGCCATTCTCCGATTAAGCGATCAGGCCCCGGCGGCGGCGAATTCCTTCGCCTTGCCGACCCAGTCGTCGCGTGAGGTGCGGCCCTTCAGATTGAGGGCCTGATCGACCTTTTCAATCTCTTCGTCCGTGAAGTTGGCGATCTGGGCGAGCTTGGTGACGCCGAGATCGCGCAGCTTGGCTTCCAGCACCGGCCCGATGCCCGCGATCTTCTTCAGGTCATCCGGGGCGCCTTCGGGCGGCGTGAACAGCTGTTCGACGACCGTCTTCTGGCGCGTGCGCTTCGAGCTGACATTGGCCGCCGGCGTCTCGATTGCCGCCGCTTCCGCCATGGTCACGTCGCCGCCGGCGCCGTTGGTCGGGGCAACCGGCTCAAGGATCGTCGGCTCGACGATCTCGGCCTGGGCGCCGATGTCGATCCCGGCGTCGCCCTGGGCGCGCGAGATGCCGTCGATGGCGGCCCGCGCGATCAGGTCGCAATAGAGCGTGATGGCGCGGCCGGCGTCGTCATTGCCCGGGATCACGTAGGTGATGTTATCGGGATCGCAGTTGGAATCGACGATCGCCGCCACGGGAATGCCGAGACGATTGGCTTCCTCGATGGCGATCTTTTCCTTGTTGGTGTCGATCACGAAGAGCAGGTCGGGAACGCCGCCCATCTCCTTGATGCCGCCGAGCGCCTTCTCCAGCTTGTCCTTCTCGCGCTGGATCGTCAGCCGCTCCTTCTTGGTAAGGCCCTGGGCCTCGCCGGAGAGGAGCTGGTCGACTTCGCGCAGGCGCTGGATCGACTTGGAAATCGTCTTCCAGTTGGTGAGCATGCCGCCGAGCCAGCGGGCATTGACGTAGTACTGCGCGGAGCGCTTGGCCGCCGCCGTGATCGGATCGGCCGCCTGGCGCTTGGTGCCGACGAACAGGACGCGACCGCCGCCGGCGACGGTGTTGCTGACCGCTTCCAGCGCCCGATAGAGCATCGGCACGGTCTGGGCGAGGTCCATGATGTGGATGTTGTTGCGGACGCCGTAGATGAACGGCGCCATCTTGGGGTTCCAGCGATGCTTCTGGTGGCCGAAGTGAACCCCGGCCTCGAGCAGCTGACGCATAGTGAAATCGGGCAGTGCCATGACTGCGCTTCTCCTTTACCGGTTATGCCTCCGCGGGGATGCACCTTTCGGCACCGGAAGGATCGTTCGCCCGGACTTCGCAGCCAGGCGATTGAGCCAAACCCCGCGTGTGGGATGAGCGGCTTATATGGGGACGAATCCCGGAAAGCAAGGCGGAGCGGGGCGCCGCTCACTTCTCCTGGCGCATCAGATCGCCATGCGCGGGTATAGACGGGCTGCAATGGCAACAAGAGCGGCCAGGATCAGCACCAATATCAGAAAGTCGCCCGCGAGCCCGAATAGGCTTGCCCCTTCCCGGAGCATCAAGGCACGCAGGCCATCGACTTCGTAAGTGAGGGGATTAAAGCGCGCGACTATGCGCAACCAATCGGGCATCAGGTCCAACGGATAGATAGCGTTGCTTGCAAAGAATATTGGCATTGTCATTACTTGGCCGATACCCATGAAGCGCTCGCGCGTCTTGACGATGCAGGCAATGATCAGGGACAGCGTGGAAAATAGTCCTGATCCTACGACTATAAGCGCCACGACCCCCAGCATCGCGAGCGGGTTCAGATTGAGGTTCACGCCCATCAGCCAGGCCGTAACGTAAACAACGACCGCCTGCGCCAGGCCTCGCACACTCGCCGACACCGCCTTCCCAATTACCAGAGCCGAGCGCGGCGCGGGACTTACCAGGTAGCGATGCAGGACGCCGAGGTCGCGCTCCCAGATAGCCGAAATGCCGTAAAAGATGGCGACGAAAAGCACACTCTGGGCAAGGATCCCGGCCGACAAGAAATCCAGATAACCGAGGTTATCCGAGGCTATCCCGCGCACGCGTGCCATGACCTCTCCGAAGAGGAGCAGCCAAAGCACCGGCTGGATGGCGCGGGTTGCGACCTCCCACGGATCGTGGGCCAGTTTCTGGGCTTCGGCCGCCGCCACTCCAAAGGCGCTCGTCGCGTAGTCCGCGATACGAGCGCCAAAGGAGCGGTCAGCCATGCTCGTGGGCGGAATTCCGGGTGCGTCGGACATCGCGATAACTCCCCTCCGCCTCAATCTCGGTGCCGGTCAGATGCGCGAATACATCGTCCAGGGTGGCGTCTGGCCCGAGTTCTGCCTTCAGGGCCGCCGGAGTTCCGACTTCCACAATCCGCCCCTTATCGATCAGTGCGATGCGCCCGCACAGCTCGTCGACTTCCTCCATGTAGTGCGTTGTGAGCAGCATCGTTGTCTGAAATCGATCGCGGAGATCGCGAACGTGCTCCCATACGGTACGCCGAGCGGCCGGATCGAGTCCGACGGTCGGCTCGTCCAGAAAAAGAACGGCAGGCCGATGCAGCATGCTCTGCGCAATCTCGAGCCGCCTGATCATCCCACCCGAATAACGCTGCACGACGTGCCCCGCCGCGTCCGTCAGACCCATTACCGCGAGCGCCTCCGCGATCCGCGACCGCCTCTCTCGCACCGGAATGCCATAGAGACGGGCCGACAACAGTAGATTCTCGTTGCCGGTAAGGGAGCCATCCGCTGACACGAGCTGAGGCACATAACCAATATGCCGGCGGACGTCCGGCGAGCGGTCGACAATATCGAAACCCGCGACCGATGCAGTTCCGCCGCTGGGCGGGAGAAGGGTCGTGAGCATCTTGATCAGCGTGCTCTTGCCGGCTCCGTTAGGCCCGATCAGACCGAAGATCTCTCCCGCTTCCACGTTGAGGCTGACGCGATCCACGGCGACAAAGTCCCCGAATCTGCGCGTCAGGTCCCGAGCCTCAATAGGATGCGTTTCAGGGGTGCTGCCCATTCTCGCGATCACGTCAATTCGTGGATATCGATTCACCGCTGAGAAGCGGGAACGCGGCCGTTTACTGCCACCGGACGCTCGCCGCGTTTTGATCTGCTAGGACGATTATGAGGCCAGATAGATCGCTTATGAGGGCAGATACATAGAGGCCAGTTGCGCTGAATCAATTGCAACGCTGTGTCCGGTTCGGCAAGGGCCTCGCACAGGGCTGTCGCGGACCGGCGGCACCGTTGCGGAGATGACCGCTTCCGTTTGACCGACATCGCGATGCTCTTGCGGTGCTCTATGCTCAAGTCAGGCGAGGTGGACGATTTTTCCCTCGGAGCCGCCTCGTTCCATCATTTCCGCGGCCTGCCGCGCCGCGAGAAGCGGCAGCCGGGCGGCTAAGCGCGGCCGGATCGCGCCTTGCCTTGCCAGGGCAAAGAGTTTCGGCAGATCCTCGCGAAACGGCTGCGGGTCCTTCTTGTAGAGCTGGGTGATTCCGAAGAATCGCGAACGCCGGCCGGTGATCGGGGCGAGGGTGTAGAGCGTCGCGAGACTGGCAAGGAACCCGCCGACCTTGCCGCCGGTCGCCGAGAAGCCGATGCCGACCACCAGGCCGCCCCGCCGGGTCGAGCGGATGGCCTGTCCCACGAAGGGTCCCCCGAGATTGTCCAGCGCCACGTCGACCCCGCCGGGCACGAGACGCCCGATCCCGGCGTCGATGCGCTCGGCCCGGCTCTCCACCGGTGTGGCCCCATAGGATCGCACCAGGTCGTGGTGCCGGGCGGCAGCCGCGCCAAACACCCGCGCTCCCGTCAGCCGCAACAGTTCGAGCATCGCCGTCCCGACGCCGCCGTTGGCGCCGGTGACTAGCACGCTGTCCCCGGTTTTCACTCCCGCGATGCGGTGGATCGCCTGGAAGGCGGTTGCGTAGTTGAGGATGAGCGCGACCGCCGTGGCGTCGTCGACTCCGTCGGGGACCGGCACGAATTCCTTTGCCGCGCGAATGAGCTTCTCGGCGTAGCCGCCGTGGATCATGAGCCCGGCGACGCGCTGGCCGGGTTTGAGTTCGGTGACGCCGGAGCCGAGCGCCTCCACGTCCCCGACTACCTCGTATCCCGGCACGAATGGAATCCTGGGGGCGTAAGGATAGAAGCCGCGACGCATGATGATGTCGGTGCCGCCGGCACCGGTCGCTCGCACCGAAAGGCGCACCTCGCCCGGTCCCGGCTCGAGCAGCGGCAGATCGACTTCGCGGAGCACATCCGGGTTGCCTTTGCCGGTCAGCATCACTGCGCGATAGGTGGCCATGGCGCCGTACTTTCCAGAGGTGAGCTGCACGATCGCCGCCTGCGCGGCGAAACGCGGGACACCCTGACAGCATAGACCATGTGGCTAGTGGAGCCGAACAGGTGCGGCCGATACCGGGTGGCTGGCGGCGTTCCGCCTAAACCATCTCGACCTGCACGACCCCCCTCACCGCGCGCAAGGCGCTCGCGATCTGTGGCGTGACGGCGTAACGGCCGGGCAGGCGCATCTCGACCTCGCGCCGGCCCTCCTCCAGCATGAGCACCAGACTGACCTCGCCCTCGCCCTTGCCGGCCAGATGCTTCTGCAGGCTTGGCAGCGGCGCCGGATCGCGCATGAAGACCCGTATCTGGCGAAGCCCGCGCATGACGTTGTCGAGGGACTCGACCGACTGGATGCGGACATTGATGCCCTCGGGGCGATCCTCCGCGCTGACCAGCACGACCACCGACTTCCCCGGTTCGAGCAGGTCGCGATATTCCGCGAGGCCTTCCGAGAAGAGAACCGCCTCGTAGGAGCCGGTCGGGTCGGACAACTGCACGGCGGCCATTCGGTTGCCGGTACGGATGCGGCGCTCCTGCTTGGAGGTGACCGTGCCGGCAAGGCGTCCGGCGGTGGCGCCGTTGCGGACGGACTCGGCGAATTCGGCCCAGGTCTGCACGCGCATCTTCTGAAGCACCGGCCCGTACTCGTCGAGCGGATGGGCCGAGAGGTAGAAGCCGACCGCGTCGTGCTCGCGCTGGAGCTTCTCCGCCGGCAGCCACGGCTCGACCACCGGGAGCGAAAGCGGCTGGTTCTCCTCGACCGCGCCGAACAGCTCGCTCTGCCCGACTTCCACGTTCTCGGTCGCCCGCGTTGCGAGGCCAAGGATCCGGTCGATGCCGGCGTGGGCACGGGCGCGATCCGGCTCCAGTTCGTCGAGGGCGCCGGCGGCGACCAAGCTTTCCAGCGCCCGCTTGTTCAGCGCGCGCGGGTTGATGCGCCGGCCGAAATCCGCGAGGTCGCGGAAGGGCTTGGCTGCCCGCGCCGCGACCATGTGCTCGATCGCGGCGGCCCCGACGCCCTTGATGGCGGCGAGCGAATAGAGGATGCGTCCGTCGCTCACTTCGAACTCCGCCCCCGAGCGGTTGACCGACGGCGCCTCGACCTTGATGCCGAGACGGATGGCCTCGCGGCGGAACTCGGCGAGCTTGTCGGTGTTGCCGGTCTCCAGCGCCATGGAAGCCGCCATGAACTCGACCGGATAGTTCGCCTTCAGGTAGGCCGTCTGGTACGTGATCAGGGCGTAGGGCGCCGAGTGCGACTTGTTGAAGCCGTACTCGGCGAACTTGGCGCAGGCGTCGAACACGGTGACCGCGGTCTCCTCGTCGATGCCGCGATCGATGGCGCCCTTCAGGAAGCGCCCGCGCTGGGCGTCCATCTCCTTCTTGATCTTCTTGCCCATGGCACGGCGGAGCAGGTCCGCCTCGGCCAGCGTATAGCCGGCGAGATCGCGCGCGATCTGCTGAACCTGCTCCTGGTAGGTGATGATCCCGAACGTCTCCTTGAGGATTGGCTCGAGCTTGGGGTGCAGGTAGTGGACCTGCTCCCGGCCGAGCTTGCGCGCGCAGTAGGTCGGGATGTTCGCCATCGGCCCGGGGCGGTAGAGCGCGACGAGCGCGATGAGGTCCTCGAAGCGGTCCGGCCGCATGTCGACCAGCGCCCGCCGCATGCCCGCGCTTTCCACCTGGAACACGCCCACCGTCTCGCCGGCGGCCATGGCCTGGTAGCTCTTCTGGTCGTCGAGCGGCAGGCGCGCGAGATCGACCTTGATGCCGCGCCGCGCGATCAGGCGGACCGCGAGATCGAGAACCGTGAGGGTCTTCAGGCCGAGGAAGTCAAACTTGATCAGCCCCGCCTGCTCGACCCACTTCATGTTGAACTGGCTGACCGGCATGCCGGAGCGCGGGTCGCGATAGAGCGGCACCAGCCGGTCGAGCGGCCGGTCGCCGATGACGATGCCGGCGGCGTGGGTGGAGGCGTGGCGGTAGAGCCCCTCCAGCTTCTGCGCGATGACGAGGAGCCGGTCGACCAGCGGATCGGCCTTCCGTTCGGTCTCGAAGCGCGGCTCGTCGGCGATCGCCTTGTCCAGCGTCACCGGGTTCGCCGGGTTTATCGGGACGAGCTTGGTCAGCCGGTCGACCTGGCCGTAGGGCATCTGCAGGACCCGGCCGACGTCGCGCAGCACGGCGCGCGCCTGCAGCGTCCCGAAGGTGATGATCTGGGCGACATGGTCGGCACCGTATTTCTGCTGGACGTAGGTGATGACCTCGTCGCGCCGGTTCTGGCAGAAGTCGATGTCGAAGTCGGGCATCGACACGCGGTCGGGGTTGAGGAAGCGCTCGAAGAGCAGTCCGAAGCGGAGCGGGTCGAGATCGGTGATGGTCAGCGACCAGGCGACCACCGAGCCGGCGCCGGAGCCGCGGCCGGGCCCGACGGGGATACCTTCCTTCTTGGCCCACTGGATGAAATCGGCGACGATCAGGAAGTAGCCGGGATATTTCATCCGCTCGATGACGCCGAGCTCGAAATCAAGCCGTGTCCGGTAGTCGTCCGCG
>JBBQGL010000076.1:0-18128 GCA_038323025.1 Hyphomicrobiales bacterium | reverse complement strand
CCGATCACGACAAACTCGAAATACTTGCCATGGTCGGCGCCGGGCAATGCCTCATCGCCGAGGAGATCAAGCCGAGCGCCCCTGACGTCGCCATCGATGCGCAGCCGAACGATATCGTCGCGGACGAGATAGTCGACGACGAGCAGCAGCGCGATTGCGATCGTGGCAACGCCGGCGACGACAAATCCCTTGTAGCGCACCACCGCCGTGGAGCCGAACGCACCGAAGATGATGCCAAGCCCGCTGCAGATGATCAGCGACGAGAGGGTCGGCTCGACGAGGTTGAAAGCCTGACAGAGCAGGCCAACGATGAGCAGCGCCCCACCGACCATCAACCCGGCGCGAAAGATCTGGTCCGTCCAGCGCGGGTCCTGTGCCGGCATGTTGTCGGGCGGGGCCGCCGGCGGCGGTTCCGGAGGATTGGCGCCAGCCGGCGCCGGGTTGTCCAGGTTTGCCATGGATCGCCTCCCTGTCGATTTCCCCATTCTGGGTCGTACCGGTAGACAGTCGCTTTGGAAATCCTGTCCAATTCTACCATGTTGACGCGATAAGGCGGCATGAAAATACGCCAGGTTGTGGATGACGTCGGGGGCTTTGCCGGCCCGCAAACGAAAAAAGGCGGCCGAAGCCGCCTTTCAAACGCGTTCGCTCTTGCCAGTTAGGCGGCGGCTTCCGCCGGCTGGTTGCCCACCGTCTCGGCGTGGCGGGCACGGTCCTCGGCGCCCTTGGCATCCTTGTCGCGGTCGACGAATTCGATCACCGCGACCGCGGCGCTGTCGCCGTAGCGGAAGCCGGCCTTGAGCACGCGGGTGTAGCCGCCCGCCCTGCCCTTGTAGCGCGGACCGACCGTCTCGAAGAGCTTCTTCACCGCCTCGAGATCGCGCATCTCGGAGATCACCTGGCGGCGGGCATGCAGGTCACCGCGCTTGGCCAGCGTCACCAGCTTCTCGACGATCGGACGCAGGTCCTTCGCCTTCGGCAGCGTGGTCACGATCTGCTCGTGCTTGATCAGCGAGGCCGCGAGATTGGCGAACAGCGCCTTGCGGTGGCTTACCGAACGGCCGAGCCTGCGGCCGGAACTATTGTGGCGCATCGCCTTACTCCAGAAATCCCGTGCGGGAAAACGATCCTAGTAGTGGTCTTCGTAGCGCTTGGCTAGCTCGTCGATGTTCTCGGGCGGCCAGTTGGCCACTTCCATTCCGAGGTGCAGGCCCATCTGCGCCAGCACTTCCTTGATTTCGTTCAAGGACTTGCGGCCGAAATTCGGCGTGCGCAGCATCTCGCCCTCGGTCTTCTGGATGAGGTCGCCGATGTAGACGATATTGTCGTTCTTCAGGCAGTTGGCCGAGCGCACAGAAAGCTCCAGCTCGTCCACCTTCTTGAGCAGGGCCGGATTGAACGCGAGCTCGGGGATCGAGACCTCGGCGGTTTCCTTCTGCGGCTCCTCGAAGTTGACGAAGATCGAGAGCTGGTCCTGCAGGATGCGGGCGGCGTAGGCGACGGCGTCGTCGGCGCGCAGCGACCCGTCGGTCTCGACCGAGAGGGTCAGCTTGTCGTAGTCGAGGACCTGGCCTTCGCGCGTGTTCTCGACGCGGTAGGAGACCTTCTTCACCGGCGAGTAGAGGCTGTCCACCGGGATCAGCCCGATCGGCGCGTCTTCCGGCCGGTTGCGATCGGCGGGGACATAGCCCTTGCCGGTGTCGACCGTGAATTCCATGCGGATCTCGGCGCCGTCGTCGAGGGTGCACAGCACCAGTTCCGGATTGAGGATCTCGATATCCGAGACGGTCTGGATGTCGCCGGCCTTGACCACGCCCGGGCCCTGCTTGCGCACGACCATGCGCTTGGGGCCGTCGCCATGCATCTTGACGGCGATTTCCTTGATGTTCAGCACGATGTCGGTGACGTCCTCGCGCACCCCGGCGATCGAGGAGAATTCATGGAGAACGCCGTCGATCTGAACGGCCTTGACGGCGGCGCCCTGCAGCGAGGAGAGCAGCACGCGGCGGAGCGCATTGCCGAGCGTCAGGCCGAACCCGCGCTCGAGCGGCTCGGCAACGACGGTGGCAAAGCGCTTGCCCTCCGGGCCGGCGGTCACTTCGAGCTTGTTCGGCTTGATCAGCTCTTGCCAGTTTTTTTGGATCACGAGCTTGTCCTTTCAGTTCCGGTTGCCGCCGGCGGTGCCGAGGCGGCGAAGCGGCCCGTGGAAGGCGGGCCGCCAGTGCCTTGATAAGGCGATGCGACGGCTCAGACGCGGCGGCGCTTGCGCGGCCGGCAGCCGTTATGGGCAATCGGGGTGACGTCGCGGATAGATGTGATCATGAAGCCGCCGGTCTGCAAGGCGCGCAGGGCGGATTCACGACCCGAGCCCGGGCCGGTGACCTCGACCTCGAGGGTCTTCACGCCGTGCTCGGCGGCCTTCTTGCCGGCATCCTCGGCGGCCATCTGCGCCGCATAGGGGGTCGACTTGCGCGAGCCCTTGAAGCCCATCAGGCCCGACGACGACCAGGAGATGGTGTTCCCCTGCGCGTCGGTGATGGTGATCATGGTGTTGTTGAAGCTCGAATTCACGTGAGCCACGCCCGAGGTGATGTTCTTGCGCTCGCGGCGGCGTACGCGGGTTGCGTCTTTGGCCATCTTATTCCCTTGTCCTGATCTCTCTGTCGAACGGCGGCGGCGCCTGAAGTTCCGCGGGACGCCCGCAGAACCAGTCGGCTCTGCCTGCCCTTACTTCTTCTTGCCCGCGCTCGCGCGGGCCGGGCCCTTGCGGGTCCGGGCGTTGGTGTGGGTGCGCTGGCCGCGGACCGGCAGGCCGCGGCGATGGCGCAGACCCCGGTAGCAGCCGAGGTCCATCAGCCGCTTGATATTGACCGCGACATCGCGGCGGAGGTCGCCTTCGACCATGTAATCGCGGTCGATGACCTCACGGATCTGGATGACCTCGGAATCGGTCAGCTGATTGACCCGGCGATTCTCCGGAATCTTGACCTTTTCCATGATCTCACGGGCCTTCGTGTTACCGATTCCGTGGATATACTGGAGCGCGATGACCACGCGCTTGTTGGTCGGGATGTTGACGCCTGCGATACGGGCCAAGCTCAGTCTCCTTTGGAGCAGGCCAATAAAGGCCGCAACCTCAACTACTTAGTCTCTCCGGGAGCGCACACGCAAAACGCGGTGCGCGGGCTTCCATTCCTGGTCGGCCGGCACCGCAAATCCGAAGATTCCAGAATTCGTGCCGGTAGATAGCGATTTGGCGGGTTTTCGTCAACTCCGCCAGCCGATGTTTCGTCCTGTTTCCTAGGCGTCCGTGCGCGCCGCGAGCACGCCGCCGATGGCGGCCGCGACTTCGTCCACGCTCTGCATTCCGTCCACCTGCTGGAGCGTGGCCTTGCGGCGGTAATAGTCGGCCACCGGCGCGGTCTGCGCCCGGTAGACGGCCAGCCGCTTGGCGAGCGTCTCCAGGTTGTCATCCGCCCGGGCCCGCCCGGTTTCCCGCGCGCGTCCCTCGATCCGGTCGCGCAGCGCCGCTTCGTCGACCGTGATTTCGATGACCGCGTCGAGATCGAGGCCCTTCTTCGCCAGCAGGTCGTCCAGCGCCTCGGCTTGCGCCACGGTCCGCGGGAAGCCGTCGAGGATGAACCCGCGCGCCGAATCCGAATGGCCGATTCGTTCCGCGATGATCTCCACCATGACGTCGTCCGGGACCAGGTCGCCGCGATCCATGATCGCCTTGGCGCGCTTGCCGACCGGGGTGCCGTCGGCCGCGGCCGAGCGCAGCATGTCGCCGGTCGACAGCTGGACGATGCCGTACTTTCCGGTGAGGCGCTGCGCTTGCGTACCCTTGCCCGCGCCCGGTGGCCCGAGCAGTATCAGCCTCATCGCGTCCGCCCCCGCAGCTTGGCCTTCTTGACCAGGCCTTCGTATTGATGGGCAAGCAGGTGGCCCTGGATCTGCGCCACCGTATCCATCGTCACGCTGACGACGATCAGCAGCGAGGTGCCGCCGAAGTAGAACGGCACGCCGGTCGCGCTGATCAGGAATTCCGGCAAGAGACAGACTGCGACGAGATAGACGGCGCCGACGGCGGTGATGCGGGTAAGCACGTAGTCGATGTACTCGGCCGTCCGCTGCCCCGGGCGGATGCCGGGAATGAAGCCGCCGTGCTTCTTCAGGTTGTCCGCCGTATCGGTCGGGTTGAACACCACCGCCGTATAGAAGAACGTGAAGAAGATGATCATCGCGCCGTAGAGCAGCATGTAGAGCGGCTGGCCACGGCCGAGCATGGCCGCGATGTCGGTCAGCCACGACGACCCGCCGCTGGCGCTGAAATTCGCCAGCGTCACCGGCAACAGCAGGAGCGACGAGGCGAAGATCGGCGGAATGACGCCCGAGGTGTTGAGCTTCAGCGGCAGATGCGAGGAATCGCCCTGGAACATGCGATTGCCGACCTGGCGCTTGGGATACTGGATCAGCAGCCGCCGCTGGGCGCGTTCGACAAAGACGATCACCCCGATCACCGCCACCGCGACGATGGCGACGACGATGATCACGGCGAATGAAATCGCGCCTTCGCGGCCGAGCTCGAGGGTGCCGCTGACCGCGTGCGGCAGGTTGGCGACAATGCCGGAGAAGATGATCAGCGAGATGCCGTTGCCGATGCCGCGGGCGGTGATCTGTTCGCCGAGCCACATCAGGAAGATGGTCCCGCCGGTGAGCGTGATCATCGTCGACAGCTTGAAGAACAGGCCGGGATTGAGCACGACGTTGGTCGAGCCCTCGAGGCCGACGGCGATCCCGTATCCCTGCAGCAGCGCCAAAACGACCGTGGCGTAGCGGGTATACTGGTTGATGACCTTGCGGCCCTGCTCGCCCTCCTTCTTCAGCTGATCGAGCCGCGGCACGATCGAGGTGAGAAGCTGGATGACGATCGACGACGAGATATACGGCATGATGCCGAGGGCAAAGATCGCCATGCGACCGACGGCGCCGCCGGCGAACATGTTGAACATGCCGAGGAGGCCGTTCTGCGCGTTGTTGAACGCCTGGGCGAGCGCCTCCGGATTGATGCCGGGAAGCGGGATGTAGGTGCCGAGGCGATAGACCAGGAGCGCGCCGAGAGTGAACCAGATGCGCTTCTTCAGCGCTTCGGCTTTGGCAAAGGCGCCGAGGTTTAGGTTGGCCGCGAGTTGTTCAGCCGCCGATGCCATGGTTCCGCTCCACTAGGCCTGGGCTTCTGCCCCCGCCTCTTTGACTGCCTTGACAACGAGTTGCTTGACCGATCCGCCGGCCTTCTCGACCGCCGCAATCGCCGGTCCCGAAGCACCGGCGATCTCGAAGGCAACCGCTGCCTTCAGTTCGCCGTTGGCGAGAAGCCGCACGCCATCCTTTTCCCGGCGAATGACGCCGGCGGCCTTCAGCGCGGCGGCTGTCACGAGCGTCTTGGCATCGAGCCTGCCGGCGTTGATGGCCTCTTGCACGCGATCGAGACCGACCTCGTTGTAGTCCTTGGAGAAGATGTTGTTGAAGCCACGCTTCGGCAAGCGCCGATGCAGCGGCATCTGGCCACCCTCGAAGCCTTTGACATGGACGCCGGTACGGGCCTTCTGGCCCTTGACGCCGCGACCGCCGGTCTTGCCCTTGCCCGACCCGATGCCGCGCCCGATGCGCATGCGCGGCTTGGTGGCGCCGGGACGATCGGCTAGCTCATTGAGTTTCATGACGTTTTCCTCAAGCCTCGTCGACGATACGGACGAGGTGGCCGACCTTGGCGATCATGCCACGTACCGCCGGATTGTCCGGAAGGGTCTTGCGCCGCCGGATCTTGTTCAAGCCGAGACCGACCAGGGTCGCACGCTGCTGCCACGGCCTGCGCTGCGGGCTGGCGGTCTGCTCAACGGTGATGGTCTTGCCGTCGCTCTTCTTGGCCATGACGCTAATTCCCTGAAATTGCTATGCTTCCGCCGTGGCTTCGATATCGACGTCGCGACGGCGCGACTGCAGCGTGGACACCTTGATACCCCGCCGGGCGGCGACGCTGCGCGGGCTGTCCTCGTGCTTCAGAGCGTCGAAGGTAGCGCGCACCATGTTGTACGGGTTGGACGACCCGAAGGACTTGGCGACGACGTCCTGAACGCCCAGCGTCTCGAATACGGCGCGCATCGGGCCGCCGGCGATGATGCCGGTACCCGCCGGCGCCGCGCGGCAGATGACCTTGCCGGCGCCGTGGCGGCCGAGAACGTCATGGTGGAGCGTGCGGCCCTCGCGGAGAGGAACGCGGATCAGCGCGCGCTTGGCGGCTTCCGTCGCCTTGCGGATGGCCTCGGGCACTTCCCGTGCCTTGCCGTGGCCGAAGCCGACGCGACCCTTCTGGTCGCCGACGACGACCAGCGCGGCGAAGCCGAAGCGCCTGCCGCCCTTGACGACCTTGGCGACGCGATTGATGTGAACGAGCTTGTCGACAAACTCGCTATCGCGGTCGTCCCGGCCACCCCGTTCGCGGCGTTCGTGGTCTCTTGCCATTTTTCCTACCGATCGTCCGATATCGTTGCGCTCTGCGCGCGGTTCAAGGTCAGAATTTAAGGCCGGCTTCGCGCGCGCCGTCGGCGAGCGCCTTGATGCGGTCGTGGTAGCGATAGCGTCCGCGGTCGAACACCACCGCCTCCACGCCGGCGCTCTTGGCGCGCTCCGCCACCAGCTTGCCCACCTCGGACGCGGCCTCCGTATCGGCGCCGGTCTTCAGCTTCTCGCGCAGGTCCTTGTCGCGCGAAGAGGCGGCCGCGAGCGTCTTGCCCTCGGCATCGTTGATGACCTGGGCGTAGATGTGCTTCGACGAGCGGAACACGCTGAGGCGAAGCCGCCCGTGCGCCGCAGCGCGAACCGCGCGGCGAACGCGCGCAATACGCCGGTCTTTGGTTTCAGTGGCCATGGCTCACCCGTTACTTCTTTTTGCCTTCCTTGCGGAAGATCTTTTCCTCGGCGTACTTCACGCCCTTGCCCTTGTACGGCTCGGGCTTGCGGAACTGGCGGATCTCCGCCGCCACCTGCCCGACCTTCTGGCGATCCGAGCCAGTGATGACAATCTCGGTCGGCTTCGGCGTCACGATCATGATCCCTGTGGGGATCGGATAGGCGATCGGATGGCTGTAGCCGAGCGTCAGATTCAGCGCCTTGCCCTCGACCGCGGCGCGATAGCCGACGCCGTTGATCTCAAGCCGGCGCTCGAAACCCTTGGTCACGCCCTGGATCAGGTTCGCCACCATCGTCCGCGACATGCCCCAGGCCGAGCGCGCCAGCTTGGTCTCGTCGCGCGGCGAGACGGCAATGCTGCCGTCCTCGAACTTCACGTCGATCGTGTCCGACGTGACGAAATGAAGTTCGCCCTTCGGCCCCTTCATCGAAACCGTCTGCCCGTCGACCGAGGCCGTGACTCCCTTGGGCACGGGAACCGATTTCTTACCGATACGAGACATGACGCCAATTCCTAGAAGATTGTGCAGATGACTTCGCCGCCGAGGTTGCGGTCGCGCGCTTCCGAATCCGACATCACCCCCTGCGGCGTCGACAGGATGGAAACGCCGAGGCCGTTATTCACGCGCGGGATCGCCTTGACCGAGGCGTAGACCCGCCGCCCCGGCTTGGAAATCCGCGCGATTTCGCGAATGACCGGCTCGCCGTCGTAATATTTCAGCTCGATCTCGAGCTCCGAGCGGCCGGCCTGTTCGGTCGTGGAATAACCGCGGATATAGCCTTCCGACTGGAGCACGTCGAGGACGCGTTGGCGCAGCCTGGAGCCCGGCGTCGACACCTTCGACATCTTGCGCATCTGGGCATTCCGGATGCGGGTCAGCATATCGCCGATCGGATCGGTCATCGTCATTCGCGTCTCCTCCTACCAGCTCGACTTGACCAGGCCGGGGATCATCCCGGCCGAGCCAAGGTCGCGGAGCGCAATGCGCGACATTCCGAACTTGCGGTAATTGCCGCGCGGGCGGCCGGTGATTTCGCACCGATTGCGGATACGTACGGCGGACGAGTTGCGCGGCAGCTCGGCGAGCTGAAGCCGCGCCTGGAACCGCTCCTCGTTCGACTTGCTCTCATCATTGGCCGTCGCCTTCAGCTCCGCCCGCTTGCCAGCGAAACGGGCGACCATCTTGCGGCGCCGGTTGTTCTTGTTGATCGAGCTCTTCTTAGCCATTTCGCGTGTCCTACTGCCGGAACGGGAAGTTGAGGGCCTTGAGCAGTGCCCGCGCTTCGTCGTCGGTCTTGGCGGTGGTGCAGACGATCACGTCCATGCCCCAAATCTCATCAACCTCGTCGTAGTTGATCTCGGGGAAAATGATGTGTTCCTTGATGCCGAGCGCGTAGTTGCCGCGGCCGTCGAAGCTCTTCGGATTGAGGCCGCGGAAGTCGCGGACGCGCGGCAGCGCCACGGTCACGAGACGGTCGAGGAACTCGTACATGCGGTTCTGGCGCAGCGTAACCTTGCCGCCGATCGGCATGTTCTCGCGCAGCTTGAAGGTGGCGATCGACTTCCGCGACTTGGTCACCGCCGGCTTCTGGCCGGCAATCTTGGCGAGGTCGCCCAGCGCGCTCGTCACCTTCTTGGAATCGGCCACGGCTTCGCCGACGCCCATGTTGAGGACGATCTTGTCGATGCGCGGCACTTCCATCGTGTTCTTGTAGCCAAACTGCTTGACCAGCTCGGCGCGCACCGTGTCGCGATAATGAGCCTTGAGCCGCGGCTCGTAATTTGCCTCAGCCATCGATCAAATCTCCCGAACGCTTGGCGAACCGCACCTTGCTGCCGTCCTTGGCGAACCGGAAACCGATACGGGTCGGCTTTCCGTCGCTCGGATCGGCGATGGCCACGTTCGACAAGTGAATCATGCTTTCCTTGACGATGATGCCGCCCTGGTCCTTCGCCGTCTGGCGCTGGTGGCGGCGGATCATGTTGATGCCGCGCACGAGCGCCCGGTTCTCGACCGGATCGACGCGGACGACTTCGCCGCTTTTGCCCTTGTCCTTGCCGGCAATGACGACGACCTTGTCGCCCTTCTTGATGCGCGCGGCCATCACAGCACCTCCGGCGCGAGCGAAATGATCTTCATGTGGTTCTTGGCGCGCAGCTCGCGCGGCACCGGTCCGAAGATGCGCGTGCCGACCGGCTCGGCCTGGGCATTGATCAGGACGGCGGCGTTGCGGTCGAAGCGGATCACCGAACCGTCCGGCCGGCGGATGTCCTTGGCGGTGCGCACGACGACCGCCTTCATGACGTCGCCCTTCTTGACGCGGCCGCGCGGGATCGCCTCCTTGATCGAGACGACGATCACGTCGCCGACCGAGGCGTACCGGCGGCGCGAGCCGCCGAGCACCTTGATGCACATGACGCGGCGTGCGCCGGAATTGTCGGCGACGTCCAAGTTGGTTTGCATCTGGATCATTGTATTTCTCTGCTGTCCCCTGGCGGTCGCCCGGCTTCGGCGCGCGGCCGTCGCTTACCTGTTTATTTGCCGCCGGCCGTCTCGAGGACGACCCAGCGCTTGTTCTTCGAAATCGGCTTCGATTCCTCGATGGAAACGACCTCGCCGACCTTGTGGACGTTGCCCTCGTCGTGGGCGTGATATTTCTTCGACCGCCTGATGGTCTTCTTCAGGATCGGGTGGGTGAAGCGGCGCTCGACCCGAACGACGATCGTCTTGTCGTTCTTGTCGCTGACCACGGTGCCCTGGAGGACGCGCTTCGGCATTCGATCAGGCCTTCTTCTTTTTCGCGCTCTTCGGCGCGGCAGCGGGTGCGGCGCGCTTCTGCGCGGCGATGGTGGACAGCCGCGCGATATCCCGGCGGACCAGGCGCACGCGCGAGGTGTTCTCGAGCTGGCCGGTAGCGCGCTGGAAGCGCAGGTTGAACTGTTCCTTCTTGAGCTTGGCGAGCTCGTCGACGATCTGGTCGTCGGTCAGCTGGCGGGCGTCGGTGGCCTTCATCGGTCTCTCCCTAGTCCGCGACGCGCTGAACGAAGCGGGTGCGGATCGGCAGCTTGGCGGCGCCGAGGCGAAGCGCTTCCTTGGCGAGTTCGGCGGCGACGCCGTCGATCTCGAACATCACCCTGCCCGGCTTCACCCGGCACACCCAGAGCTCCGGTGTGCCCTTGCCCTTGCCCATGCGCACTTCCGTCGGCTTCTTCGACACCGGCACGTCGGGGAACACGCGGATCCACACGCGGCCCGAGCGCTTCATGTGGCGGGTGATCGCGCGGCGCGCGGCCTCGACCTGGCGCGCGGTGACGCGCTCCGGCTCCAGCGCCTTCAGCCCGAACGAGCCGAAGGTCAGGTCCGCGCCGGAAGTCGCGGTGCCGTGGATGCGGCCCTTGAACTGCTTGCGGAACTTGGTGCGTTTTGGTTGCAGCATGGTCTTTGCTCGTTCTAGGCCGCGGCCGGTTCGCGACGGCGGGTGCTGGTGCCCTGATCGGCGCCTTCGGTCAGGCGGCGCTCGGAGGCCATGGGGTCGTGCTCCATGATCTCGCCCTTGAAGATCCACACCTTGACGCCGCAGGTGCCGTAGGCGGTGTTCGCGGTCGCGACGCCGAAGTCGATGTCGGCACGCAGGGTGTGCAGCGGCACGCGGCCTTCGCGATACCACTCGGCGCGGGCGATTTCGGCGCCGCCGAGGCGACCGCCGCAGGAGATACGGATGCCGTCGGCGCCGAGGCGCATCGCCGACTGCACGGCGCGCTTCATGGCGCGGCGGAACGCCACGCGGCGCTCCAGCTGCTGCGCGATCGAGGCGGCGACCAGGGTCGAGTCGATCTCCGGCTTGCGAACCTCGACGATATTAATGTGGACCTCGGAGTCGGTCATGCTCGCCACCTTGCGGCGAATCTTCTCGATGTCGGCGCCCTTCTTGCCGATGACGATGCCCGGGCGCGCCGAGTGGATAGTGACCCGGCACTTCTTGTGCGGGCGCTCGATGACCACCTTCGACACGGCGGCCTGCTTCAGGTCTTCCATGAGGGCGGCGCGGATGCGCATGTCCTCGGCGAGCAGCCGGCCGTACTCGCCCTTGTTGGCGTACCAGCGCGAGTCCCAGGTGCGGTTGATCCCGAGCCGGAGCCCGATCGGATTGATTTTCTGACCCATCAGGCTTGCTCCTCGGCTTCCCGAACGACGATCGTCAGATGCGTGAAGCGCTTGCGTATCTTGCCGATGCGGCCGCGGCCGCGCGGCGTCCAGCGCTTCATCATCAGCGCCGGGCCGACATGCGCCTCGGCGACGATCAGCGAGTCGACGTCGAGCTGGTGGTTGTTCTCGGCGTTGGCGACCGCCGACTGCAGCGTCTTCTTCACCTCGACCGCGATGCGCTTGCGGCTGAAGGTGAGGTTGGCCAGCGCCGTCGACACCTTCTTGCCGCGGATCAGGCCGGCGACGAGGTTCAGCTTCTGCGCCGAGATGCGCATCATGCTGGCCCTGGCCTGGGCCTCCTTGTCGCCGAGCGCGCGTTCGCTTTTCGGCTTGCTCATGGTCAGGCCCTCTTCGCTTTCTTGTCGGCGGAGTGGCCGTGGAAGGTCCGCGTCGGCGAGAACTCGCCGAACTTGTGACCGACCATGTCCTCGCTGACGAGGACCGGAATGTGCTTGTTGCCGTTGTAGACGCCGAAGGTGAGGCCGACGAACTGCGGCAGGATGGTGGAGCGTCGGCTCCACATCTTGATGACCTCCGAGCGGCCGCCGGCGCGCGCCTTTTCGGCCTTGCGCAGCACGAAGCCGTCGACGAACGGACCTTTCCAGACAGAACGAGCCATATCTTTCCTCAGGTGCCCTTGCGGAGGTGGCGGCTCCGCGCGATGAATTTGGTCGTCCGCTTGTTACGGCGGGTCTTGTAGCCCTTGGTCGGCTGGCCCCATGGGGTCACCGGATGACGGCCGCCCGAAGTACGGCCTTCACCGCCGCCGAGGGGATGGTCGACCGGGTTCATGGCGACGCCGCGCACGGAAGGCATGCGGCCCTTCCAGCGATTGCGGCCGGCCTTGCCGATATTGATGTTCGAGTGGTCCGGGTTCGACACCGCACCGATGGTCGCGAAGCAGTTCTGGTGGACGAGGCGCGTCTCGCCGCTGTTGAGGCGGAGAAGCGCGTAGCCCTGGTCGCGCCCGACATACTGGGCGTAAGTGCCGGCCGAGCGCGCGATCTGTCCGCCGGCGCCCGGCTTCAGCTCGATGTTGTGCACGATCGTGCCGACCGGCATGTCGATCAGCGGCATCGCGTTGCCCGGCTTCACGTCGGCGCGGCGCCCGGCGACGATGGTATCGCCCGGGGCGAGGCGCTGCGGCGCCAGGATGTAGGACAGCTCGCCGTCCTGATACTTGATCAGCGCGATGAACGCGGTCCGGTTCGGATCGTATTCGAGCCGCTCGACCGTCGCCGTCATGTCGAGCTTCTTGCGCTTGAAGTCGACCAGGCGATAGGCGCGCTTGTGACCGCCGCCGCGCCAGCGCACGGTGACATGGCCCGAATTGTTGCGTCCGCCGCTCGAATGCTTGCCCTCGACCAGGCCCTTCACGGGCTTGCCGCGATAGAGCTCGGAGCGATCGACCAGGACCAGCTGGCGCTGGCTCGGCGTGGTCGGATTGTAGGTTTTCAGTGCCATGAGACTACAGCCCCGTCGTCACGTCGATCGACTGGCCTTCGGCCAGTGTCACGATGGCGCGCTTCACGTCGCCGGTCCGGCCGGAGACGCCACGGAAGCGCCGGTTCTTGCCCTTGCGGATGAGCGTATTGACGGCCGTCACCTTGACCTTGAACAACGCCTCGACCGCGGCCTTGACCTCGGCCTTGGTCGCGGACCTGGCGATCGTGAAGACCACCTTGTTGTGCTCGGATGCAGCGGTCGACTTCTCGGTGATGACCGGGCTGCGGATGACGTCGTGATGGCTGAGCCGGATCATTTGAAGCGCTCCGTCAGAGCCTCGACGGCGGCCTTGGTCAGGACCAGCGTGTCGCGGCGGAGAATGTCGTAGACGTTGATGCCCTGCACCGGCAGCACGTCGATCATCGGGATGTTGCGGGCGGCGAGCGCGAAGTTCGCTTCGACCGCGGCGCCGTCGATGATCAGCGCGCTGCTCCAGCCGAGCTTCTTGAACTGCCCGGCAAGCGCCTTGGTCTTCGGCTCCTTGACCTTGGTGTCGGCGATGACGATCAGCTTGTCGCCGCGCACCTTGTCGGAGAGAGCATGCTTGAGGGCCAGCGCGCGCACCTTCTTCGGCAGATCGTGGGCATGGCTGCGCACCACCGGACCGAAGGCCTTGCCGCCGCCGCGGAACTGCGGCGCCGACTTGGCGCCGTGACGGGCGCGGCCGGTGCCCTTCTGCTTGTACCACTTGGCGGTGGTCAGCGCGATTTCACCGCGCATCTTGGTCTTGTGCGTGCCGGCCTGACGCTTGGAAAGCTGGTAGCGGACCATACGCTGGAGAATGTCGGCGCGCGGCTCGAGACCGAAAATATCATCGGGGAGCGCGATCGAACCGCTCTCGTCGCCGTCGAGGCTCGTGATCTTGTGGTCCATCACTCGGCCCCCTTCTCGGTCGCCGGCGCCGCGGCCGCGTCGCGCTTCCTGAAGGCGCCAGGCATCGGCACTCCCTCGGGAAGCTTGCGCTTGACCGCGTCGGATACGTAGATCCACCCGCCCTTGGCACCGGGGACCGCGCCCTCGACCATGATCAGGCCGCGGGCCGTGTCGGTCTTGATGACCTTCAGGTTCTGGGTAGTGACGCGCTCGTCGCCCATATGGCCGGCCATCTTCTTGCCCTTGAAGACCTTGCCGGGATCCTGCCGTTGGCCGGTCGAGCCGGCGACGCGGTGCGACAGCGAGTTGCCGTGCGTCGCCCGACCGCCGCCGAAGTTCCAGCGCTTCATGACGCCCTGGAAGCCCTTGCCGATCGAGGTGCCGGTGACGTCGACGAACTGGCCGGCTACGAAATGGTCGGCCGTGATCTCGGCCCCGACATCGATGAGGTTCTCGGGGGAAACCCGGAACTCGGCGAGCTTCCGCTTCGGCTCCACCGCGGCCTTGGCGAAATGGCCGCGCATCGCCTTTGGCGTGTTCTTCACCTTGCGCAGCCCGACGCCGAGCTGAAGGGCCGTATAGCCGTTCTTCTCGTCGGTACGCTGAGCCACGACCTGGCAATTGTCGAGCTTGAGGACGGTTACGCCCACCTGCTCGCCAGCCTCCGTGAAGAGGCTGGTCATGCCGATCTTTTGAGCGATCACTCCGGAACGCATCGTGCCTGCCCCTAAAGCTTGATCTCGACGTCGACGCCGGCAGCCAGGTCGAGCTTCATCAAAGCATCGAC
The DNA here is from genome assembly GCA_038323025.1 of Hyphomicrobiales bacterium. Lineage (GTDB taxonomy): Bacteria > Pseudomonadota > Alphaproteobacteria > Rhizobiales > Kaistiaceae > JAFKKF01. Next base: position 3,785 of record JBBQGL010000076.1, on the reverse strand, counting down.
AGTCTGCGGTGTCGGGTCGACGATATCGAGGAGCCGCTTGTGCGTCCGCATCTCGAACTGCTCGCGGCTCTTCTTATCGACGTGTGGCGAACGGTTGACCGTGAACTTCTCGATCCTGGTCGGAAGCGGCACCGGCCCGCGCACGCGCGCGCCGGTCCGCTTGGCGGTGTTGACGATCTCGCGGGTCGACGCATCGAGGATACGATGGTCGAACGCCTTGAGCCGGATTCTGATGTTCTGGCCGTTCATGGTGAAATCAGAGGACAGAAGACGGAGGCCGGACGACGGATCGCCGGTACTCTTATCGCTGCCCTTCTCTCCTCTTTCCTTGTCCTCTGTCGTCCGTAATCTGTCGTCTTACTTGAGGATCGTGGCGACGACGCCCGAGCCCACGGTGCGGCCGCCTTCGCGAATGGCGAAGCGCAGGCGCTCTTCCATGGCGATCGGAACGATCAGTTCCACGGTCATCGAAATGTTGTCGCCGGGCATGACCATCTCGGTGCCCTCGGGCAGCTGCACCACACCCGTCACGTCGGTCGTGCGGAAGTAGAACTGCGGCCGGTAGTTGGTAAAGAACGGAGTGTGACGGCCGCCCTCTTCCTTGGTCAGGATGTAGGCCTCGGCCTTGAAGGTGGTGTGCGGGGTGATCGAACCCGGCTTGCACAGCACCTGGCCGCGCTCGACGCCCTCGCGCTCGATGCCGCGGAGCAGCGCGCCGATATTGTCGCCGGCCTGACCCTGGTCGAGGAGCTTGCGGAACATCTCGACGCCGGTGACGGTGGTCTTCGAGGTCGGGCGGATGCCGACGATCTCGACTTCCTCGCCGACCTTGACGATACCGCGCTCGACGCGGCCGGTGACCACGGTGCCGCGGCCCGAGATCGAGAACACGTCTTCGATCGGCATTAGGAACGGCAGGTCAACCGGGCGCTCCGGCTGCGGGATGAAGGCGTCGACGGCGTCCATCAGCTTGAGGATCGCGTCGTGGCCGAGTTCCTTGCTCTTGTCTTCCAGCGCCATCAGCGCCGAACCGCGGATGATCGGGATGGTATCGCCGGGGAACTCGTACTTGGAAAGCAGTTCGCGCACCTCGAGTTCGACCAGGTCGAGCAGCTCGGGGTCGTCGACCATGTCGACCTTGTTCAGGAACACGACCAGCGCCGGAACGCCGACCTGGCGAGCCAGCAGGATGTGCTCGCGGGTCTGCGGCATCGGGCCGTCGGCGGCGGAGACGACGAGGATGGCGCCGTCCATCTGGGCCGCGCCGGTGATCATGTTCTTGACGTAGTCGGCGTGCCCGGGGCAGTCGACGTGGGCGTAATGGCGCTTGTCGGTCTCGTACTCGACGTGAGCCGTGTTGATCGTAATGCCGCGCGCCTTCTCTTCCGGCGCCGCGTCGATCTGGTCATATGCCGTATACTTCGCCTTGCCGGTTTCGGCGAGGACCTTGGTAATCGCCGCGGTCAGCGACGTCTTGCCGTGATCGACGTGGCCGATCGTCCCAATGTTGCAATGCGGCTTGTTCCGCGTGAATTTCTCTTTGGCCATCGGGGCTCTCCGTTCTTTCAGAAACCAAAATGAGTTAGGCGAACTTCGCCTGGACTTCCTCGGCCACGGCCTGAGGCACTTGTGCGTAGTGATCGAACTGCATGGTGTAGGCGGCGCGCCCCTGGCTCATCGAGCGGAGCGTATTGACGTAGCTGAACATGTTGGCGAGCGGCACCATGGCGTTGACCACCTGGGCGTTGCCGCGCGTGTCGGTGCCGGCGATCTGGCCACGGCGTGAATTGAGGTCGCCGATGACCGAGCCGAGATACTCTTCCGGGCTCACCACCTCGACCTTCATCACCGGCTCCAGCAGCACCGGGCCGGCCATCTTAAGCGCCTCGCGCAGGCCCGCGCGGGTGGCGATTTCGAAGGCGAGCGCCGAGGAGTCGACGTCGTGGTACTTGCCGTCGACCAGGATGACGGTGATGTCGACCACCGGGAAGCCGATCAGCGGGCCGGAGGTGAGCACCGACTCGTAGCCCTTCTCGACGCCGGGGATGTATTCCTTCGGCACCGTGCCGCCGACGATCTTGGAGTCGAAGTGGTTGCCCTTGCCGACGCCGCTCGGGCTCACGTCGAACTCGACCTGCGCGAACTGGCCGGAGCCGCCGCTCTGCTTCTTGTGGGTATAGGCGTGCGTGACCGCGCGGGTGATCGTCTCGCGATAGGCGACCTGCGGGGCGCCGACGCTGACGTCGACCTTGTAGGTGCGCTTGAGGATGTCGATCTTGATGTCGAGGTGCAGTTCGCCCATCCCCTTGAGGATGGTCTGGCCGCTCTCCTGGTCGGTCGACACCCGGAAGGACGGGTCTTCCGCCACCAGGCGCTGCAGGGCAACGCCCAGCTTCTCCTGGTCGCCCTTGGTCTTCGGCTCGACCGCGATCTCGATGACCGGATCGGGGAATTCCATCTTCTCGAGGATGACCGGCTTCTGCATGTCGCAGAGCGTGTCGCCGGTGCGCGCTTCCTTCAGGCCGGCAAGCGCGATGATGTCGCCGGCATAGGCTTCCTTGATGTCTTCGCGGTGGTTGGCATGCATGAGCAGCATGCGCCCTACCCGCTCGCGGCGATCGCGCGGCGAATTGAGCAGCGTCGTGCCCGCCTCGAGCTTGCCCGAATAGATGCGGCAGAAGGTCAGCGAACCGACGAACGGGTCGTCCATGATCTTGAACGCGAGCATCGCCAGCGGCTCGCTGTCGTTGGCGTGGCGTTCGGTCTCGGAGCTGTCGCGCGGATCGATGCCCTTGATCGCCGGCACGTCGAGCGGCGACGGCAGGTAGTCGACGACCGCATCGAGGAGCGTCTGCACGCCCTTGTTCTTGAAGGCCGAGCCGCAGAGGACCGGGAAGAACGAGCCGTTGATGACGGCCTTGCGGATAAGGCGCTTCAGCGTCGCCTCGTCCGGCTCCTTGCCGTCGAAGAAGGCGGCCAGCACTTCATCGTCGAGCTCGACCGCGGCCTCGACCAGCTTGGCGCGGTACTCATCGGCCTTGGCCTTCATGTCGGCCGGAATCTCGATGATGTCGAAGGTCGCGCCCTTGTCTTCCTCGTGCCAGATGATCCCCTTCATCGTCACGAGATCGATGCAGCCGCGGAACGCAGTCTCGGCACCGATGGGCAGCTGGATCGCGATCGGCTTGGCACCGAGGCGTTTCACGATGTCGTCGAGGCACTTGTAGAAGTCGGCGCCCGTCTTATCCATCTTGTTGGCGAAAACGATGCGCGGCACGCGGTACTTGTCGCCCTGGCGCCACACGGTCTCGGTCTGCGGCTCCACGCCCTGGTTGGAATCGAGGACGCATACCGCGCCGTCGAGGACGCGCAGCGAACGCTCCACCTCGATCGTGAAATCAACGTGGCCGGGCGTGTCGATGATGTTGAGGCGCTTGCCGTTCCAGTAAGCGGTCGTCGCGGCCGACGTGATCGTGATGCCGCGCTCCTGCTCCTGCTCCATCCAATCCATGGTGGCGGCGCCCTCATGGACTTCGCCCATCTTGTGGGACTTGCCGGTGTAGAAGAGAATCCGCTCGGTGGTCGTGGTCTTGCCGGCATCAATGTGGGCCATGATGCCGAAGTTGCGGTAGTCCTCGATCTTGTGGGTGCGCGGCATCGCGGCTCTCGTTCCGTTCTCTACCAGCGGTAATGCGAGAAGGCGCGGTTGGCTTCCGCCATCCGGTGCGTATCTTCGCGTTTCTTCACGGCATTGCCGCGATTGTTGGCGGCGTCCATCAGCTCGC
>JBBQGL010000075.1:0-18337 GCA_038323025.1 Hyphomicrobiales bacterium | reverse complement strand
TCTTGCCTTTGCCGAAGAACTTTCCGTCGAGAACGCCAGCACCCTGCGCAAGCAGGAACTGATGTTCGCCATCCTCAAGCAGCTCGCCGCCAAGGACACCGACATCATCGGCGAGGGCGTGGTCGAGGTGCTCCAGGACGGCTTCGGGTTCCTCCGCTCCCCCGACGCCAATTACCTGGCGGGGCCCGACGACATCTACGTTTCACCCTCCCAGATCCGGCGCTTTTCGCTGCGCACCGGCGATACGGTCGAGGGCCAGATTCGCGGACCGAAGGACGGCGAGCGCTACTTCGCCCTGCTCAAGGTCAACTCGATCAACTTCGAGAGCCCCGAGCAGAAGCACCACAAGATCCACTTCGACAATCTGACGCCGCTCTATCCCGACAAGCGGTTCAAGATGGAAATCGACAATCCCACCGGCAAGGACATGTCGGCGCGGGTCATGGACCTGGTGTCGCCGCTCGGCAAAGGCCAGCGCGCCCTGATCGTCTCGCCACCGCGCACCGGCAAGACCGTGCTGCTGCAGAACATCGCCCACTCGGTCGCGATCAACCACCCGGAGTGCTACCTGATCGTGCTGCTCATCGACGAGCGGCCGGAGGAAGTCACCGACATGCAGCGCTCGGTGAAGGGTGAGGTGATTTCCTCGACCTTCGACGAGCCGGCGACGCGCCATGTCCAGGTGGCCGAGATGGTCATCGAGAAGGCCAAGCGCCTGGTCGAGCACGGCCGCGACGTGGTCATCCTGCTCGACTCGATCACGCGCCTCGGCCGCGCCTACAACACCGTCGTGCCCTCGTCGGGCAAGGTGCTCACCGGCGGCGTCGACGCCAATGCGTTGCAGCGCCCGAAGCGCTTCTTCGGCGCGGCGCGCAACATCGAGGAAGGCGGGTCGCTCACCATCATCTCGACCGCGCTCATCGATACCGGCAGCCGCATGGATGAAGTCATCTTCGAGGAGTTCAAGGGCACCGGTAACTCGGAAATCATTCTCGACCGCAAGGTCGCCGACAAGCGCGTCTTCCCGTCGATCGACATCACGCGTTCGGGCACGCGCAAGGAAGAGCTGCTGGTCCCGCCCGACATCCTGAAGAAGATGTACGTGCTGCGCCGCATCCTGATGCCGATGGGCACGATCGACGCGATCGAGTTCCTGCTCGACAAGCTCCGGCAGACCAAGAACAACGCCGACTTCTTCGACCAGATGAACACCTGAGCGGCAAGCTCCGGTCAATCGGGGCGTGACGAATCAGGCGCGTGCGCCTATGCGGGGTGCATGGCAAGCCATGCGATTCGCTCCTACAGCTATGATCCCGAGCGCACGGAGCTGACCGTGACGTTCGCCTCGGACCGCAGCTATATCTACTCCCTCGTGCCGCCTTCGGTGTTCGCGGCCTTCGAGGCGGCGGGCTCGAAGGGCGCGTTCCACAACAAGCACATCCGCGAGCGTTTCCCTCACCGCAAGGGGCCGCTCGGCGGCGAGGCGGCCGCGGGTCTCCGCGAGGCTCTCCGCGCCTCGGCATTGGGCGGATCGCGTCGCAGCTAGGCCAGCTTCAGTCCGCAGTGCCTGGCGAAATGGCGAAAGTCGCGATCGCGGGTAATCAGCGAGACGTCGTGGTCGATGCAGGACTGGGCGATGAGCGCGTCGGCAACCTTGGCCTTCAGGCCGCGTTTTGTCAGCATGCGCCGATTTTCGCCGGCGCGCCGCCAGAAGCCCTGAGTCGGCGCCAGTAGTGGAAATTTGCTGAGTTGACCTTCCGCCCACTCGGCCGATCCGGGGTCGGAAAAAAGCTCGGTCACGACGGCTGGTGGAAGTGCGAGGTCACCGGAAACGACGGCCTCGTCGAGTCGATCGACGTCGGCGCCTGACTGTCCTGTCAAGTAGGCGACCAGGGAGCTGGTGTCGACCGCGATCATTCGCGGTCGTATTTCAACTCATCGACGGTCATGAAGAATTTCACCTTGCCGCGCAGTTTGCGGAACTCATTTTGAATTCGCACCTGGGCCAGGCGCTCCAGTGCCGTTCGAACGGTCTCGCTGACCCCTTCCCCGGTGTGCGCCTGGGCGGCCAGCAAGGTAGCCTCGGGTACTTCGACGGTGATCTTGCGCAATGGTTTGGTCATCACGGGTGATCAATACCAGCACTGATGCTGGTGGACAAGCAGGCATGAATGCCAGTGAAGGTGGCGTATGTCAGGCTGGGGCGGTCGCTGGTTTAAGGAGAGCCGGGAGCTCCGCTGGTTCGGTCACCGGCAGCGAGCAGGTCTCTCCCCGGCAGACATAGGCGGTGGCCTTTCCCTCCACCGCCGTCTTGCCGGCAGCGGGATGGCCGGAGGGCAAATCGGCGCGATCGTGGTGGAGCGTGAGGATCGTGTTCGGCGTCGCCGCGGCACGCGCCACAGCAAGCAGAGGCACGGCATCCGCGTCGGCCGGAGCGACGAGCACAACGTCGACAGCGCCGAGGCGAAGGTCGAGCGCGCTCAGCATTCCGACGGTGGCGAAGAGGTTGTTTGCGACCGTGGGGCCGGATGTCGCGATGATCGCGTCGGCGTCGTCGCGGTGGGTCTCGTTGCCGGTCAGGTGCCATAGCCGGATGAGGTTGGCGGCCATCACGGAGTTGGCGGAGGGGGTCGCCTCGTCGGTCGTGGATTTGGGGCGATAGATGAGCGCCTCGGCGTCGTCGGCGGAAAGGAAGTAGCCGGGCTCCCCGGCGTCCCAGTGGTGACGGCGGAGTGTCGCGGCGAGGCTCTCCGCCCGTTCGATCCACGCCGGCTGGAGGGTTGCGGCGTGCAGCGCGAGCGCAGCCTTCACCACGGCGGCATAGTCGGTGGCGAGGGCGGGGAAGACGCGTTTTCCCTTGCGGGCCGAGTGGGCGAGTCGATCATCCTCCGTCATCGATGTGAGGACGAACTCGTAGGCTCCCGTGGCCCGCGCGATCCAGTCCGGCCGGCCGAGGCTTGCGCCGGCAAAGGCGAGCGCGGCGATGATCAGGCCGTTCCAGTCGGCGAGCACCTTGTCGTCGGTCGCGGGCCGGATGCGCCCGGCGCGATGGGCAAGCAGGCGGGTGCGTCCGGCGGCGAGCCGCGCCTCCTCGGCGGGGGCCGGGTAGGGCTTGCCGATGCGGTTCGGGATCGAGACACCCTCCCAGTTGCCGCCGGGTGTGATGTCGTAGGCCGCGGCAAAGAAGGCGCCCTCCTCCTCGCCGAGGACGGAGCGGACTTCGCGTTCGGTCCAAACGTAGAAGCGGCCTTCATGGCCCTCCGAGTCGGCGTCGAGACTGGCGGCGAAGGCGCCGCCGGGAAGCAGCATCTCCCGCTCGAGCCAGGCGACGGTTTCCTCGATGCGTGCGCGAAAAAACGGCTCGCCGGTAGCGAGCCAGGCGTACGTGAGAAGCTCGACCAACTGGGCATTGTCGTAGAGCATCTTCTCGAAATGCGGCGCGAGCCAGCGTTCGTCTGTCGAGTAGCGCGAGAAGCCGCCGCCAAGATGATCGTAGATGCCGCCCTGGGCAATCGAACGAAGGGTCAGGAGGACGACGTCGCGGAAGCGGGGGTCGGCCGTGCGCTCGCCGGAGCGCCACAGGAATTCGAGCAGCGCGGCCTGCGGAAATTTGGGCGCGCCGCGGGTGCCGCCATGCTCTTGGTCCATGAGGCTTGCCAGCCGCTCGGCGGCGCGGTCAAGGAGGTCGCGGTCGAGGGTGACACCCTCGCCTTCCGGTCTGGCCGCGAGGCGCTCGCGGATCGCCTCGCGATTGGTGGCCACCGTCTCGGGCAGCTCGCCGAAGACGCGCGCCACTTCCTCGAGGATGCTGACAAAGGCGGGCCGGCCGTAGCGCGCCGTCCTTGGAAAATACGTGCCGCCCCAGATCGGATCGCCCTCAGGGGTCAGAAACATCGTGAGCGGCCAGCCGCCCTGCTCTCCCAGGGCGTGGAGGGCGGCCATGTAGATCTGGTCGATCTCCGGACGCTCCTCGCGGTCCACCTTGATATTGACGAAGAGACGGTTCATGACCGCCGCGGTCGCCGCGTCCTCGAAGCTTTCGTGCGCCATGACGTGGCACCAGTGGCAGGCGGCGTAGCCGATGGAGAGCAGGATCGGCTTCCCGGCTGTCCGGGCTTCGGTCAATGCCGCCGTGCCCCAGGGGCGCCAGTGGACGGGATTGTCCTTGTGCTGGAGAAGGTAGGGGCTGGCCTCGTGGCGGAGCAGGTTCTCGCTCATGACGCCCGTTCTACACGCGGTGGCGCCGCAAAGGACAGGGGCGCGTCGGCGGCCGGCGCCGACACGATCTTTGCCCTGTCGAGCGGAGTGCCGCCCGCCGGGGTGGCTGTCATCCGGGTGAGCGGGAGCCGGGTCCGATTCGCCCTCGAAATGCTGGTCGATTCGATTCCGGAACCAAGGGCTGCGGCCCTCAGGTCCATCATGGTTAACGGAACATTAATCGACCGGGGACTCGTGCTGTTCTTTCCCGGTCCGCACAGCTTCACCGGCGAGGATGTGGCCGAGTTTCATCTTCACGGCGGCCGTGCGGTAGTCGCCGCGATGATCGCAGCCCTATCGGCGTTCCCCGGTTTCCGCCCGGCCGAGGCGGGCGAATTCACCCGCCGCGCGTTTCTCAATCGAAAGATGGACCTTACCCAGGTCGAGGGACTCGCCGACCTGGTGCGGGCGGAAACCGAAGCCCAGCGCCGCCAGGCGTTGAACCAGGCCTCCGGCGCGCTTGGCCGGCTCTACGAGGACTGGCGTTCGCGGCTCATCCGGGCGCGCGCCTTCCTCGAGGCCGAGCTCGACTTCCCCGATGAAGACGACGTTCCGGGCTCGGTTTCGGATCAGGCCTGGGCGGACGTCGCGGCGCTGGAAGGGGAAATCGCGCGCCATCTCGACGACGGAGGCCGCGGCGAGCGCCTCCGCGACGGGGCCGAGGTTGTGCTGCTGGGTCCGCCCAATGCCGGCAAGTCCAGCTTGATCAACGCATTGGCGCGGCGCGACGTGGCCATTGTGGCGCCGGAGCCGGGCACGACGCGCGACCTGGTCGAGGCCCGGCTTGATATCGACGGGTTCCCTGTGACAATCGTGGATACCGCGGGGATCCGGGAAGCCATCAGCAGTGTCGAGGCGGAAGGCATCCGGCGGGCCGAGGGTCGCGCGGCCGAGGCTGACCTGGTGCTCTGGCTCACCGATCTTTCCGCTCCGCCGGCGGCCCCTGCCCTATCGATCGAAAGAACAGTCTGGCGGATTGGCACCAAGGTCGACCTGCTCGATTCGGGTACGGAACGGGCCAGGGTTGTTCCGGGATACGACGTGGTTTTGTCGACCTGGACCGGCGAGGGTATCGATGCCCTGCTGGACAAGCTGGGACGCTATCTGAGACAGCAATTTTCGCCGGGTGAATCGCCTGTCATTGCGCGTGCCCGGCACCGTTCGGCGTTGTTGACGGCCCGTTCGGCGCTTGTCTCATCGCTGGTTGGCGATCAGCCCCTGGAGCTGCGAGCGGAGGAACTGAGGCGGGCCACGGACGCGCTTGGACGGATCACAGGACGGGTTGGGGTCGAGGATCTACTCGACGTGATTTTCGGGGAATTCTGCATTGGGAAATAGCCGGCGTGTTTCACGTGAAACATCGCTTTGACGGGCTGGAACGCAGTCGCTAGTGAAATTCAACGGCTGAATTGGCGAAACGTGATGAGCGAATCCTTCGACGTGATCGTGGTCGGCGGCGGCCACGCCGGCACCGAGGCGGCCGCGGCGGCGGCCCGATACGGGGCGCGGACGGCGTTGGTGACGCACCAGCACGCGACCATCGGCGCCATGTCTTGCAATCCCGCAATCGGCGGGCTCGGCAAGGGTCACCTGGTCCGCGAAATCGATGCGCTCGATGGCCTGATGGGAATCGCCGCGGACCGGGCGGGTATCCAGTTCCGGGTTCTCAATCGCCGCAAGGGACCGGCGGTGCGAGGTCCCCGGGCGCAGGCCGACCGGAAGCTGTACCGCTCGGCTATTCAGCAGCTGATCGCGGAGACTGCTGGATTGACGGTGGTTGAGGGCGAGGTGGGCGACCTAATCCTTGACGGGGGGCGGGCCACCGGGGTTGTCCTCGCAGATGGCCGCCAGATCCGGGCGGGGGCCGTGGTGCTCACCACCGGGACGTTCCTGCGCGGTCTGATCCACATCGGCGAGAAGAAGATCCCCGCCGGCCGTGTAGGGGAGGGGCCTGCCGTCGGGCTGGCCGAAACGCTTGGCCGATTGGGCTTTGGCCTTGGGCGGTTGAAGACCGGGACGCCCCCTCGCCTCGACGGTCGAACGATCGACCGGGCGGGGCTGGTTCGCCAGGCCGGCGATGAACCCCCGGAGCCGTTCTCCACCATGACTGCGTCGATCACCACGCGGCAGATCGATTGCCACATCACGCGCACCACGCCGGCGACCCATGCCATCATTGCCGCGAATATTCACCGGTCCCCGATGTATTCCGGGCAGATCGGGAGCCGCGGGCCGCGGTATTGCCCGTCGATCGAGGACAAGATCGTCCGTTTCGGCGATCGCGACGGCCACCAGATCTTCCTCGAGCCGGAGGGCCTCGACGACGACACGGTCTATCCGAACGGGATTTCGACCTCGCTGCCGGAGGATGTTCAGGCGGCCGTGGTGGCCTCGATTCCGGGCCTTGAGAAGTCGAAAATCATCCGACCGGGATATGCCATCGAATACGATCATGTCGACCCGCGCGAATTAAGGGCGACGCTCGAAACGCGGCGGGTCCCGGGTCTCTTCCTTGCCGGCCAGATAAACGGCACGACCGGCTATGAGGAGGCGGCGGCGCAAGGGCTGATGGCCGGGCTGAACGCGGCGCGGCAGGCCGGCGGGGCGGATCGTGCGGTGCTCGCACGATCGGAAGCCTATATCGGCGTGATGGTCGACGATCTGGTGACGCGCGGGGTCAGCGAACCATACCGGATGTTCACGTCCCGTGCCGAGTACCGCCTGTCGCTGCGCGCCGACAACGCGGATCAACGGCTGACCGAGCTTGGCGGGAAGTGGAGTATTGTAGGTACGATGCGATTGAACGCTTTTCGCACCAAGGCGGATGCGTTGGCGCAGATCAGGAACGTTCTTGACGGCTTGTCGATTACGCCGGCCGAGGCCGACAAGCATGGGCTCCGTCTGAATCAGGATGGAGTCAGGCGCACCGCATTTGAGCTGCTCGCCTATCCCTCGATGAGCTTTGGCAAGCTGTCGGGACTCTGGCCAAGCCTCGGTTCCGTGGATCGATTCGTTGCCGAACAGATCGAGATCGAGGCCAAATATGCGGTCTACCTGGATCGCCAGAACGCCGACATTTCGCGCCTGGAGGGCGACGAGGGCTTCGAACTGGGCGAGCGTATCTCCTACGCCGATCTGCCGGGCCTATCCAATGAACTTCGCGAAAAGCTCGGGCGGGTCCGACCGGCGACGCTCGGTCAGGCGTCCCGGATCGATGGGATGACCCCCGCTGCCCTCACCTTGATCCTCGCCGAGGCGAAGCGCGGCTCACCGTCCTCCCAATCAGCGGCATGAGCAGTCCGAGGCGCGACGGCTGGGAGGAGCTAGCCGCCATCCTCGATGTTTCACGTGAAACAATCGACCGCCTCCAGGTTCACGCCGATCTGGTCCGCAAATGGCAAAAGGCCGAGAACCTTATCGCACCGAGCACGCTGCCCGAGCTCTGGAGGCGCCATGTCGCCGACAGTGCCCAGTTGGCGTTGCTTTTCCCCAATGCCCTATCAGCCGTCGATCTCGGGTCCGGCGCCGGGTTCCCGGGGCTCGTGTTCTCGATCATCTCGGGAGCCCACGTTGACCTCGTCGAGGCAAATGGCCGAAAATGCGCGTTCCTTCGCGAGGCGGTCCGCGTCACGTCGGCGGATGCCGTCGTGCATGAAGGCCGCGTGGAGGCGGTCATCGCCGACTGGTCGTCACCGCCAGAACTCGTCACCGCGCGGGCCCTGGCGCCCCTCGGCAAACTGCTTGACCTGAGCCAGCTGCTGATCGCGGGGTCAACCAGGGCGGCGTTCCACAAGGGACGTGATTTTCAACGAGAAGTGGACGAAGCACGGCAATCGTGGGATTTCGATCTGGATATTCATCGCAGCCGGGTTGATTCTGACGGCGTGATTCTCGAAATCAGCCGGCTCGCGCCGAAAGGCTCGACATGACATTGCCCATCTCGCCAAGGGTCATCGCCCTCGCCAACCAGAAGGGCGGGGTCGGGAAGACAACGACGGCCATCAACCTCGGTACCGCGCTCGCAGCGATTGGCGAGGAGGTGCTGATCGTCGACCTGGATCCGCAGGGAAATGCGTCGACGGGACTGGGCATCGACCGGAAGAGCCGCACGCGCTCGACGTATGATCTCCTGGTCGGGGAGGCGGCCCTCGCCGACATCGCGATCCAGACGGCCGTGCCGCGGGTCTCGGTAGCCCCCTCCACCCTGGACCTGCTGGGGGTTGAACTGGAAATATCCACGCGGCCCGATCGAGCGTTTCGGCTGCGGTCCGCTCTCGCCAGGATGGCGGCAGAACCGAGTCGAGACCGAAATTACACTTACGTCCTGGTCGATTGTCCGCCGTCGCTCAATCTCCTGACGATCAATGCCATGGCGGCGGCGCATTCGGTGCTGGTCCCGCTGCAGTGCGAATTCTTTGCCCTCGAAGGACTGAGCCAGCTCCTGCAGACCGTCGAACAGGTGAGGGGGTCCCTCAATCCCGAGCTATCGATCCACGGAATCGTGCTGACCATGTTCGATAGCCGCAACAACCTCTCGAACCAGGTCGTGGCAGACGTCCGGGCACACATGGGCGAAGCCGTCTACGAGACCATCATTCCGCGTAACGTGCGGGTGTCAGAGGCGCCGTCCTACGGCAAGCCGGTGCTGCTCTATGATTTCAAGTCGAGCGGCAGCCAGGCCTACCTGAAGCTTGCGGCCGAGATCATCCAGCGCGAGCGGCGCTTGCGCGCAGCGTGACCGATTCGGCGACGGAACGACGGCGTTAACCTGCGGTTAACCATAAATAAGGCGGAGGCCGGCATGGCAGAGGAAGCGGCGCGAAGCCGGTTGGGAAGGGGGCTAGCGGCCCTCATGGGGGACGTCGGAACGGAGGCCGCCACCGCCGAGCATAATCCGCGCGGTCCGCGACGGCTCCCGTTGGCGTTTCTCCGTCCCAATCCGCGCAATCCGCGCAAGGCATACGACGGCAACGATCTTGACGACCTGACCGCCTCGATCCGCGAGAAGGGGATCGTCCAACCCATTGTCGTGCGCACGATAAAAGGCGCTGCCGAGGCCTACGAGATCATCGCCGGCGAGCGCCGCTGGCGGGCGGCGCAGAAGGCCGGCCTGCACGAAGTGCCGGTCGTCGTTCATGAGGCTTCCGACAAGGAGGCCCTGGAACTGGCACTGGTGGAGAATATCCAGCGTGCCGACCTCAACCCGCTGGAGGAAGCGCTCGGCTATCAGCAACTGATCGACGAGCACCAGTATGGCCAGGCGGAACTGGCCACGGTAATTGGCAAAAGCCGTTCGCACATCGCCAATACGCTGCGCCTGCTGAAACTGCCGCCGCTCGTGCAGGAGTACCTGCGCGAGGGCAAGCTCACCGCCGGCCATGCCAGGGCCCTCATCACTCTCGCTGACCCGGAGGCGGCGGCGCGCCGGATCGTCGAGGCCGGCCTCAGCGTGCGGGAAGCCGAGGCGATGGGAGAGGCGGCGCCGGAGACGAAATCGGCAACCGGCCGGCGGGCACGAGCCGTCAAGGACGCCGACACGCTGGTGCTGGAGAAATCGCTGGCCGATGCGCTCGGGCTGGCGGTCACCATCGCGCATAGGGGCGATGGCGGCGAAGTCCGCGTCGCCTACAGCACGCTCGAACAGCTGGACGAAGTCTGCCGGCGCCTGCGCTACGGCTAGAACCAAAGGCGCGCATTCACGAGAGACTCGCGTGCGCCTCAGTCCGCGAGCGCGCAATTGCCGTGTGACCTCCGAATGCCGTTGGGCGCGGGAACCACCTAAACCTCGGCCACGATCACGTGGGCCTGAATTTTTGCGGCAACCTCGCCGCTGCCATGTCTGTCAGCGATCGCGGCTGCGGCGTAGTCGGTTGCGGCTTCGAGCTTTCCGGCGTCTCTGGCCTCGATTTCGCTGCGGAGAACTGTTCCCTGACAATAAGCAACCGCCGGGACGCGCGGCGAGGATGCCCGGCTTTGCTCGGCTCTCGTCTCGATCACCACACGGGAGAAACCCGCGTTCTCCAACTCCTTACGGATTTGCGCCGTATCGTGATAGCCGTGCGGGGTGCGGGCCAGAAAGCGCGGCGGATCGTCCGGAAAGATCCTTGCGAGCGCATTCGTCACATCGTCGGCAAACACATTCTCCTCGATGCGATCCCAAACGTTGAACAAGAAATGTCCTCCGGGCTTCAGGACTCTCCTTGCTTCGCGATAGCCGGACGTGCGGTCGGGAAAGAACATCGCGCCGAACTGGCAGCAAACGAGATCGAAGGCCCCATTTTCAAACGGCAGCGCCAGCGCATCCGCCTGGCGCCATGTGATCCGGGTGTCGGGAGGCTGTCGCGACGCGGCGTGGTCGAGCATCGGCTGGTTCAGGTCGGTTACGGTGTAGCTCGCGCCGGAGGACAATTTTGGCGCCAGGGCACGGGTGACGACCCCGCTGCCCGCGGCGGTTTCCAGAATGGAGAGCGGGGAAAGCGACGCGGCGCGTTGCGCAATATCGGCGGCGAAAGGCTCGAAGATCAACGGAACCATGTAGCGGTCGTAGTTTTCCGGGATCGAGCCGGCGAACAGCCTGTCCGTTTCCAACATTCCTATCACCCGCGGTCCGATTGCTGGCTCGCCAGACTAGAACACAATGGCTTGCCCGGGTCGCTTCGATCGAGCGGCTTGTTCGTCGAACGAGTCGCGCTTTGAGCCGACCGCGTTCCTAATCCGCCATCGCCCGCGGAGCTGCCGCGAGGGTTGCGGCCATGAGCAGGGCCTGCCCCACGATCTCGTCGGCGATCGCGGCGTTCAGGCGGCTGTCGATCATGGTGCGCTCGAGCAGCGCGAGCACGCGCTCGATGCGCGCCAATGGCCAGAGGGCGATCTGGCGTTCGACGATCTCGCGGCGCTTGAAGAAGATCGGCGGCGCGGCACGGGCGACGATCTCGCCGGAACTTGCGCCGCCGTCATGGGCGGCGCGGGCGCGGTGGAGAAAATCGAAGTGCCGGATGGCCGCTCCCGCGACCACGAAGCCCGGCGTGCCCGATGCCACCAGCCGGCGATAGATGCGGGCGAAGTCGGCGGCGCTACCAAGCCCGACCGCATCGATCGCCTCGTCGCTGGCAAAGGCCGAGGCGTCCCCGATCACCGCGCGCACGGCATCGAGCGTGATCCTGCCGTCATTGGCCGCATAGAGGCAGAGCTTGGCGATCTCCGAGCGGCTCTGCATGCGGTCGCCGCCGATCAGGTCGCGGAGCGCCGTCCTTGCCTCAAGGTCGATGGTCAGGCCGGTCGAGCGGGCCTCCTCGTCGATGATGCGGTCGAGATCGCGGACGCTGTCGGCGTAGCAGGGAACGGCCGCCGCGGCCTTGCTGGTCTCGGCGAGGCGGCGGATCGGCGAGGTCTTCCGCAGGTCGCCGGCGGCGATCACCACCCAGGCATCGGCGGGCGGGGCGGCGACGATCGCTTCAAGGGCCGGCATGATCTGCCAGTTTCCGGACATGCGGATCGAAATGGCGCGCCGTCCACCGAACATCGGGATGGCGTGAGCCTCGTCGGCAAGCCGGCCCGGATCTTCGGAGAGCGCGCTCGGCTCCAGGCGGATGTGCGAAAAGGGATCGTCGCTCGCCCCGGTGACCGCCTTGACGAAGGTCGCGGTGCGCTCGGCGACGAGGCCTTCGTCGGCGCCATAGATCAGCACGATGCGAATCGCCGGGTCGGGGCGCGAGAGAAAGCGGTCGGCCTCTGCCGGCTTGATCTGCACTTAGGCCGGTGCGCTCAGGTGTGCCTGGCCAGCGCCGCGGCGACGCGAATGCGAATCTCGTCGGCAGCGCTCGTCGCGGCCCGATTCTCGGCGTCGATCTTGGCGCGGGTGTTGGCAAAGGACTGGTTGACCAGGGCATAGGAGGCCGAGGCGCGTACCGTATTCCGCGCGACCACCACGTCCTTCGTGCCGATCCTGGTGACCTCGTAGGTCACGCCGACGGTGACCGAATTGGTGGGCGAGGCGCCCGTGGCCCCGATGCCGAGGGCTGCCTCGCTGTCGGTGACGACCAGGTGCATCTGGTATACGGGCTGGGTGTTGTTGGTGCCGCCGGCCAAGCCGAACAGCAGGCGGTTGCGCACCACCTGCGAAACCCGGTCGTTGACCGGGTCGATGGCGATGCCGCGCAGTGCGGCCGCGGTCGAGCCGGCGCCGGATACCGGCGCGTAGACCGGCTGGATGGTGCAGGCTGAAATGAGCCCGGCCGCCAAGGCAAGTGCGACGAAGCGGGCCGCACCCCGCCAATGCCTTGCGGCGCGATCAAAGGACGACATTGACGATCCTCTTCGGCACCACGACGATCTTCTTCGGAGCACGCCCCTCGAGGGCGCGCTGAACGAAGTCGAGGGCCAGCACTGCGGCCTCGACCTCAGCTTCCGACGCCCCGACGGGGATTGTCAATTCGCCCCGCTTCTTCCCGTTGACCTGAATCGGCAGAGTAATCGTCTCTTCGACAAGAAGCGAGCGTTCGATTTCAGGCCAAGGCCGCGTCGAAACCAGGTCGGAGTGGCCGAGGGCCGACCAGCACTCCTCGGCCAGGTGCGGCATCATGGGGGCCAGCATCTCGACCAGGAGTTCCAGCGCCTCGCGAACCGCGGCGCCGAGCGAGAAGTCGACGGCGTCAGGCCGCTGTTCGTTGAGCGCGGAAAGCGAACCGGCGAGGGCATTGGTCAGCTCGTAGATGCGGGCGACCGAGACGTTGAAGCGGAGACCGCGCAGACTGTCGTCGACGGCGGCCAGCGCGCGATGGGCAGCCTTGCGGAGTGCCATCGCATCCGAACTCATGGCGTTCGGCAGCGCCGCGCCGGGCCGGCCAATGCGCATGCCGAGCTCCCTGGCGTCGCCGACGAGCCGCCAGACGCGCTGGACGAACCGGTGGGCGCCGGCCACGCCATCCTCGGTCCAGATCACGTCGCGCTCGGGCGGCGAATCGGAGAGCATGAACCAGCGCGCGGTGTCGGCGCCGTAAGTGTCGATGATGTCGCTCGGGTCGACCGTGTTGCGCTTCGACTTCGACATCTTCTCGATCGGGCCGATCTCGACCGCGGCGCCGGTCGCGGTGTCGACCGCGCGGCGGGCGCCGTCCTCGCCGGTGATCGTCACCTCGGCGGGGTTGGCGAAGGTGCCGTCCTCGCGCCGGTAGGTTTCGTGGACGACCATGCCCTGGGTGAACAGGCCGGCGAAGGGCTCGGCGATGCCGAGGTGACCGGTCGCGGTCAGCGCCCGCGTGAAGAAGCGCGAATAGAGGAGATGCAGGATCGCGTGCTCGATGCCGCCGATGTACTGGTCGACCGGCAGCCAGCGATCGGCGATGCTCTTCACCGTCGGCGTCGCCGCATGCGGCGCGGTGAAACGCGCAAAATACCAGGACGAATCGACGAACGTATCCATGGTGTCGGTCTCGCGCCGCGCCGGCTCGCCGCAGATCGGGCAGGGCACGTGCTTCCACGTCGGATGGTGGTCGAGCGGATTGCCGGGACGGTCGAAGCTGACGTCCTCGGGCAGCCTCACCGGCAGGTCCTTCTCCGGGGCCGGCACGACGCCGTGGGTCGGGCAGTGGATCACGGGGATGGGGCAACCCCAGTAGCGCTGGCGCGAGATGCCCCAGTCGCGGAGCCTGAAATTGGTCTGGCGCGCGCCTTGGGGCGCGCCGGAAAGCATTGTGTGTTCAAGGCGTTGTGCGACGGCTTCCTTCGCCGCGGCGACGGTGAGACCATCGACGAAATCCGAATTGATGAGCTTGCCATCGTCGAGATAGGGCTCCTGACCGCTCTCGAACTGCTCGACCCAGGCGACCACGTCGCCGTCGGCATCGAATTCGTCGAGGGGCGCCACGACCGGAATGATGGGCAGGTGGTATTTCGTCGCGAAGTCGAAGTCGCGCTGGTCGTGAGCGGGGCAGCCGAAGATCGCGCCGGTGCCGTATTCCATCAGGACGAAGTTGGCGACGTAGACCGGAAGGGTGAGGTCGGGACGGAACGGGTGCGCGACCGCGAGGCCGGTGTCGTAGCCCTTCTTCTCGGCGGTCTCGATCGCCGCGGCGCTCGTGCCGGTGCGGTGGCATTCCTCGATGAAGCCGGCGAGGGCGGTGTCGTTCTTCGCCATCTGGGTCGCCAGCGGATGGTCGGGCGAGATGGCGAGGAAGCTCGCGCCGAACAGCGTGTCGTGGCGGGTGGTGAAGACCTCGATGGTCGCGTGTCCGGCCGGCGCCTTGCCGGCGACGACGAAGCGGATGCGCATGCCCTCCGACTTGCCGATCCAGTTGCGCTGCATGGTGCGCACCTTCTCCGGCCAGCGGTCGAGCGTATCGAGGGCAGCGAGCAGCTCGTCGCTGTAGGCGGTGATGCGGAAGAACCACTGGGTCAGTTCGCGCTGCTCGACTTCGGCGCCGGAACGCCAGCCGCGCCCGTCGATGACCTGCTCGTTGGCGAGCACGGTCTGGTCGACCGGATCCCAGTTGACCTTCGAGCTCTTGCGGTAGGCGAGGCCAGCGGCGAGCAAATCGAGGAAGAGCTTCTGCTGCTGGGCGTAGTAGTCGAGGTCGCAAGTGGCGAATTCGCGCGTCCAGTCGATCGACAGGCCCATGGTTTTCAACTGGGCCCGCATCGCGGCGATGTTGTCGTAGGTCCAGCTCTTCGGCTGCACCCTGTTCTGCATCGCGGCGTTTTCGGCCGGCAGACCGAAGGCATCCCATCCCATCGGGTGAAGGACGTTGTGTCCCTTGGCGCGCATGTAGCGCGCCATCACGTCGCCCATGGTGTAGTTGCGCACGTGCCCCATGTGGATGCGCCCCGACGGGTAGGGAAACATCTCGAGCACGTAGTATTTCGGGCGCGAATCCTCGTTCTTCGTCTCGAAGATCTTCCGGTCGGCCCAGGCGGCCTGCCAGCGCGCCTCTGCCTGACGCGGATTGTATCGTTCGATCGCCATGGTCTGATTCGCGGCCAGGTCCCTCGGAACGAAGACTTTCCCGCCGTTCCGGCGGGCGGACCATCACCAGAATCGCGCGCGGCGGTCAACCTGAAAGCGGCTGCGCGGGCAGTCTCGTCGCGGAACGCGCGGTTCGGTATATTGGACGAGGGATGCCCTCGCCCATTGGAGACAATGCGCCGATGAGCCACGACCATGATCACGACATCGAGGCGATCCACCGTGAGTTGCACAGCCACCTGCCTTCCGAGCCGGCGCTGAGGGTCAAGGCGCTGGAGAGCCTGCTGGTCGAAAAGGGCATGCTCGATCCACGGGCCGTCGACGCATGGATTGATTTCTACCGCGAGGAGATCGGGCCGAAACGCGGCGCTGCGGTCGTTGCCAGAGCCTGGAACGACCCCGCCTACAAGGCGCGGCTCCTGGCCGATGCCGAAAGCGCCATCGCGGAGTTCGGGTTCGCGGGTGCGGGCAGCGGCCACTTTCGGGTGATCGAGAATACGAAATCCGTGCACAACCTCGTGGTCTGCACGCTCTGCTCCTGCTACCCGATCGGCGTGCTCGGCATTCCGCCGAACTGGTACAAGACCGCCGCATACCGCACGCGGGCGGTCCGCGATCCGCGCGGGGTGGTCGAGGAGTTCGGCGAGAAGATTCCGGACGACGTCGAGGTGCGGGTCTGGGACAGCACGTCGGAGCTGCGTTACATCGTCCTCCCCGAGCGGCCGGCCGGCACCGAAGGCTGGAACGACGAACGTCTGGCCCGGCTGGTCACGCGCAACTCGATGATCGGAACCGAGCGCGACCTCAGCCCGCGCGTCCGGGAAGGCGTCTGATGGACGGCATCCACGACCTCGGCGGGCGCCTCGGCTTCGGTCCGATCGACGTCGATGAACCCGAGGAGCCGTTCCACCATCCCTGGGAAGCGCGCGTCATGGCCGTGGTCCGGTGGATGACGAGGCCGGTGCCGTGGAGCATCGACTGGTTCCGTGCGGTAAGGGAGCAGATCGAGCCGGCCGACTACCTGACCCGGCCCTACTACGACCAGTGGCTGCAGACCTACGCCGCGATGTTGGTTCATGCCGGCGCGGCGACGGTCGACGAGATCGCCACGGGAAGATCAAAGAACCAGCCTGCCGGGATGCCCCCGCCGATGGGGCCCGAGGCGGTCGCCAAGGCGAAGCTGACATTGGCGAGGTTCAATCGCGACATCGAGGCAAGGCCCCGCTTTGCAGTCGGCGACGCCGTGAGGGCCGGGCGGAACGGTTCGGTGGGCCACACGCGCCTGCCGCAATATGCGCGCGGGCGCCTCGGCCGGGTCGAAGCGTATCGTGGGTGCTTTGTCCTGCCCGATTCCAACGCCACCGACGATGGGCGTGCCGAGCCGCTCTACACGATTGCCTTCGCCGCCAGCGAGCTGTGGCCGGAAGCGACGGGAGGGCGAGACCAGGTCTTCATCGACCTTTGGGAGAGCTATCTTGAGCCGGCCTGACGCCCTGCTGCCGCGCCATCGGGATGACGGGTCGCCCGTGTTTGCCGAGCCCTGGCAGGCGGAGGTGCTGGCGATCGCATCGGAGCTCAGCAAGCGAGGGGTCTTCTCGGCCGCCGAGTGGTCAGTGGCGCTCGGTGCCAGCCTTCGCGCGTCGGCCGAGCGCGGGGAGCCGGACGACGAGGAGCATTATTACGAAGCGGCGCTGGATGCCCTGGAGGGACTGCTTTCGGCGCGCGCGCCCACGGTCGGTTCGGGGCTCCCGGCGCGAATCGAGCAGTGGCGGCGGGCCTATCTCAACACGCCGCACGGCCGGCCGGTCGAGCTTGCCGCGGGCGCCGGGTCTGAATGACCGCCACCGCCGGCCTGGAAGACGTAAAGGCAAGGATCGTCTCGGCCGAGCGCGCCGCCGGGCGGCCGGCTGGGTCGGTCCGGCTCATCGTGGTCTCGAAGACCTTCGATGCCGAGGCGATCCGCCCCGTCATCGACGCCGGGCAGCGGAGCTTTGGCGAGAACCGGGTTCAGGAAGCCAAGGGCAAATGGCCAGGCCTCCAGGCCGCTTCGCCGGGCATCGATCTCCACCTCATCGGCCCGCTTCAGTCGAACAAAGTAAAGGAGGCGGTGGCGCTCTTCGACGCGATCCACACGGTCGATCGCGACCGGATCGCGGAGGCGCTCGCGGCCGAGATCGCGCGAACCGGCAAACGCGTGCGGCTGCTGGTCCAGGTCAACACGGGAGCGGAGCCGCAAAAGGCCGGCGTCCGGCCGGAGGAGACCGATGCGTTCGTCGGCCGCTGCCGCGATGTGCACGGTCTCGCCATCGACGGGCTAATGTGCATCCCGCCGGTGGACGAGGCGCCGGCGCCACACTTCGCGCTTCTCGCCAAGATCGGAAAGCGCCTGGGTCTCGCCAGCCTGTCCATGGGGATGAGCGCCGGTTTCGAGACGGCCATCGCCTTCGGCGCGACGGACGTCCGTGTCGGCAGCGCGATCTTCGGCAAGCGCCCGCCTATGGAATGACCAGCGCGGTTTCAGGAGTGGCAAAGGCCAGCAGCCGGCGCAGGGTAGCCCGCGACACGGCAACGCAGCCCTGCGTGGGAGTGAAGCCCGGCGCGGCGAGGTGGAGGAATATGGCGCTGCCGCGGCCCGGCAGCGGCCGGGCGAGGTTGTAATCAAGGACGACGACGAGGTCATAGAGCCGGTCGTTCCGCCAAAGGCGCTCGTGGCTGGCCGAATAGGGCAGGCGGACGAAGCGATTGTAGTTGCGGTCGCGGGGGTCGTCGCACCACCCCGAATCCGGGCCGAGCGCAAGGACCGGCAGCCGGGTTACCGGCCGGCCAACACGGTCCGGCCGGTAGAAGACCGCCACCAGACGATGGCGGCCGGAGGGCGTGCCGCCGTCTCCCTCGCGCTTGTTCCCGACGATGCCGGATCGTCCGAGGGCGCATGGCTCGCGGAGGCCACCGGCGAGAAGGATGCCCCGGCGCCTGTCCGACCTGTCGGGAATCGCGCGTATCTCGCGGAGACCGGCAGACATGGATGTTAAGCCTCACGGACCAGGGTTCGCCCGCTCACCTTGCGCGGTCTGCCGGTTGCGGTCTACATCTGGCGCGCGAAATCCGGAAGCGATTCCG
>JBBQGL010000074.1:0-18350 GCA_038323025.1 Hyphomicrobiales bacterium | reverse complement strand
GACCCTGTGCCGGTCGTGCATCTCTTTACGCAAGCTTCATGGTTGCGGGAGCCAGATGAATTGTCAGACCCAGCTCCGGCGGTGTGCAATGCCCGTTTCAATGAAGCGCTTCCTTCGCGACGAAAGCGGCGCCACGGCCATCGAATACACCCTGATCGCGACGCTGATCAGCGTGGCGATCATCGTCGGGGCCCTGGCGCTCGGCACCAAGCTCAACACCGTGTTCAACTCGATCGCGACGGCCATACCGGCTGCCGCCTGACGAGACGACCGATCCGGCTCTCGCCGTTCGGCGATCGTGCCCCGGCATCCCCGCCGGCCCTCCTGGCGCGCCACTGAGCATCAACAGCCGCGAAAAACAGCGCTGCCCCCTCTTGCCTGTCCTGCGGATCGAACAAAATACCGTTCGGTATCGAACCGCCAATGGCATCTGAATGGAGGGGCACATGGCAGATGGGACGGCCAAATCCGGCAATGCAAAAACGATCTCCGGGCACGAAGCCGAGCAGGTGAAGCGTGCCAATGGAACGAAGCTGCAGCCGGTCGTATTCGTTCATGGACTATGGCTGCTTCCGAGCAGCTGGGACCGCTGGGCAACGGTCTTCGAGGAAGCGGGCTTCATCGCGCTCACGCCAGGATGGCCCGACGATCCAGAGAGCGTCGAGGAAGCCAACGCCAGGCCGGAAGTCCTGGCGCACAAGAGCGTCGGCCAGGTGGCCGACCATTTCGGCGAGATCATCGGCGGTCTGAAGAAGAAGCCTGCCATCGTCGGCCATTCGTTCGGTGGCCTGCTGGCGCAGATACTGGCGGGGCGCGGCTTGTCGGCGGTGACGGTGGCGATTGACCCGGCGCCCTTCCGCGGCGTTCTGCCCTTGCCCCTTTCGGCGCTGAAGTCCGCCTTCCCGGTGCTGCACAATCCAGCCAATCGAAACCGGGCGATCCCGCTCACCTTCGACCAGTTCCGCTTCGGCTTCGCCAATGCGGTGAGCGAGAAGGAGGCCAAGGAACTGTACAAGACCTATGCGGTTCCCGCGCCGGGCAAGCCGCTTTTCCAGGCGGCAACCGCCAATTTCAACCCGTGGACCGAGGCCAAGGTCGACTCGCTGAACCCGGAGCGTGGCCCCTTGCTCATCGTCTCGGGTGAAAAGGACAACACCGTCCCCTGGGCGGTGGCCAATGCCTCTTTCAAGCGCCAGAAGCGCAACAAGGCGGTCACCGAGATCGTCGAAATGCCGGGCAGGGGACACGCCCTCACCATCGACAGCGGCTGGCGCGAGGTCGCCGATACGGCGCTGGCCTTCGTCAAACGGTTCATCTAGGCCGCTCATCCCGGCCATTTGTCCGCGCACCGCCGGGTCGTTGCGGTGGGCCGGACAAACGCGTTTCGCCGCGCGCCGAAATCCCGTGCTAAAGGGACCGCTCACGGGATTTGAGGAAAGCGTATGCGCGTAGCGATGATCGGGACGGGCTATGTCGGCCTTGTATCGGGAGCCTGTTTCGCGGATTTCGGCCACACCGTCGTCTGCGTCGACAACGACCCTGCCAAGATCGCCCGCCTCGACCGCGGCGAGATCCCGTTGTTCGAGCCGGGACTGGCTGAACTGGTCGAGCGCAACGTCCACGAGGGCCGCCTTTCTTTTGCCGGGGACTATGCGAAGGCCCTCGAGGGCGCCGAGGTCGTCTTCATCGCGGTCGGCACGCCGTCGCGCGCCGGCAGCG
The DNA here is from genome assembly GCA_038323025.1 of Hyphomicrobiales bacterium. Classification (GTDB taxonomy): domain Bacteria; phylum Pseudomonadota; class Alphaproteobacteria; order Rhizobiales; family Kaistiaceae; genus JAFKKF01. The sequence continues at coordinate 16,631 of JBBQGL010000074.1, read as the reverse complement.
GAGCGGCCGACCTTTCCAACGTGCACGCGGCGGCCGCCGCGATCGCGCGGCTGATCCAGGCCTTCACGGTCATCGTGGTGAAATCGACCGTGCCGGTCGGCGCGGGCAGCGAGATCGAGCGCATCGTGCGCCAGCACCGGCCCGACGGCGACTTCGCCGTGGTCTCGAATCCGGAATTTCTGCGCGAGGGCGCGGCCATCGACGATTTCAAACGGCCCGACCGCGTCGTCATCGGGCTCGATGACGAACGCGCCCGCCCCGCAATGGAAGAGCTGTACCGGCCGCTGATCCTCAACGAGACGCCGATCCTGTTCGTCGACCGGCGGACGGCGGAGCTGATCAAGTATGCCGCCAACGGCTTCCTGGCGATGAAGGTCACCTACATCAACGAAATCGCCGATCTTTGCGAGAAGGTCGGCGCCGATGTGCAGCAGGTGGCACGCGGCATCGGGCTCGACAACCGCATCGGCGCCAGATTCCTGCACGCCGGTCCCGGCTTCGGCGGCTCGTGCTTTCCGAAGGACACGGTCGCATTGGCGCAAATCGGCCAGGCGAACGACAGCCCATTGCACCTGATCGAGGCGACCGTTGCGGTCAACGAGCGGCGCAAGCGCGGCATGGCTGCCAGGGTCATCGCTGCCTGCGGCGGCGACGTGAAGGGCAAGACGGTCGCCGTGCTCGGGCTGGCCTTCAAGCCCAACACCGACGACATGCGCGATGCGCCTTCGATTCCGATCATCGAGGAGCTGCAGAAAGCCGGAGCTCGCATCCGGGCGCACGACCCGGCCAGCATGGATCAGGCGCGGTCGGTGCTGAGCAACGTCGTCTACGCAGAAAGTCCCTATGAAGCGGCGGAAGACGCCGATGCCCTCGTGCTCGTCACGGAGTGGGACGCGTATGGTGTATTGGATTTCTCGCGCCTCAAGCGGGTGATGAAGACCCCGGTGCTGGTCGACCTGCGCAATGTCCACCGCGGCCGGGACGTGGCGCGGCAAGGCTTCCGCTACTACGGCGTTGGACAGGGCGCGGGCTCGACCGTTCAGGTCTGATTCGCCTGGCCGGGCCCCGGCATTGGCTTCCATCGCCGCCGGGATCGTGCACAATCCGGCGTCGAAAAGCGGGAGGAGCATGTCGTGGTGACCAGGGACGCGCCGTTACGCATCGGACTGATCGGTGCCGGGACCATCATGCGCCTGTCGCATGTTCCGACCATCCGCCGTTCGCAGAATGCAGTCGTGCAGGCGGTGTTCGACGTCGATCCGGCGCGCGCGGAAGCGCTTGCCACGGAGGCGGGGGCCAAGCGGCATACGAGCGAGTTGGCCGCGCTCGTCGAGGGCGACGACATCGATGCGGTGATCGTGGCGACGCCCAACGCGTTCCATGCCGAGGCCGTGATCGCGGCGGCGGAAGCCGGCAAACACGTGCTGTGCGAGAAGCCACTGGCGGTGAATATCGCTGCGGCCGCAAAAATGGTGAAGGCCTGCGCCCGCGCCAGGGTCGTGCTCCAGGTCGGATTCAATCAGCGCTGCTGGGGGCAGGTCGAGATCGCCAAGTCGCTGATCGACAGCGGCTTCATCGGCAAGGTCCACGGTTTCCGCTCGCTCTATGCCGAGCGCTGGAACCGCTATCCGGCGTCTACCCGGTATCGCTACGACCTCCGCCTTTCCGGCGGCGCGACGATCATCGACCTTACGATCCACCGTATAGACCTCGCCCGCCATCTGGTCGGGGACTTTTCGGCGGTGGTCGCCGACCTCGCCCATAGCGAAGTGCCCGATCTGGTCGACGACAACGTCTGGCTGCTCGCGCGCTTTGCTTCGGGCGCGCACGGGTCTCTGTCTTCAGACCGCTATTCGCCCGGCATCGGCGACGGCACCGATATCTACGGCGCCGAGGGCACGATCCACATCACCACCGAGACCGTGAATCCATTCCACGCGACGCCGCTCGCCGTCTACACGGACAAGCCGGCGGCCGAATTGCCGGATATTCTCAGCGAGGCCCATTACCCCGACGCGTGGTGGAAGACGTTTGAGGGAGGCTGGATCGAGGTACGGCCGCCCCGGCGCAACCCCTATGACAAGCAGCTTGCCGGCTTCGTCGCCGCGATCCGGGAGGGAAAGCCACCGATTGCTTCGGGGCACGACGGCCTCAAGGCGCAGGAGGTGGTGCAGGCCGCCTACCTGTCGCAGCGCGACGGTCGCTGGATCGATCTGCCGTTGCCGGCCGACGCACCGTTCGTGGTGCCCGACTACACCTGAGCGGGGGAAGCCGCTGGCCCGCCTCGCTCGCTGGCGACGCGTTCGAACCCCGCGGCGAGGTCGGCGATCAGATCGCCCGGATCCTCGAGGCCTATGTGCAGGCGCACGATCGGGCCCGCGGCGTCGGGGGGCCTGTTCGGGCGAGTGAAGCCCAGCCGGGCGAGAACGGCGAGGCTCTCGTAGCCGCCCCATGACGCCCCGATGCCGAACAGCGCCAGGCTATCGATGAGCTTCTTGGCATTCTCCTCGCTCCATCCGGCCAGGACGAAGCCGAAGAGTCCGCTTGCCCCGGTCATATCGCGCTTCCAGAGCGCGTGACCCGGGTCGCTCGCCAGCCCGGGATGAAGAACGCGGGCGACCTCGGGCCTTCCGGCGAGCCAGGTGGCAACCGCGAGCCCGGAGCTCATCTGACGTTCGAGGCGAACCGCCAGGGTGCGCATGCCGCGCAGCGTCAGGTAGATGTCGTCGGGTCCGGCGCAGAGGCCCAGCGAAACATGGGTCCTCTTTAGCGACGGCCATGCCGCCGCGCCGGCGGAAACGGTACCGATCATGACGTCGGAATGGCCGCCGAAATACTTCGTGCCGGCCTGGATCGACAGGTCCGCCCCGAGTGCGATTACGTTGCAATAGAGTGGAGTTGCCCAGGTGTTGTCGCACAGAACAATGGCGCCGCAGGCGTGCGCAACCGCCGCGATGGCGGGAATATCCTGCATCTCGAAGGTCAATGAACCGGGGGACTCGAGGTAGACGACCGTGGTCCGGTCATCGAGGAGATCGCCGATTCCCGCGCCGATGGCCGGGTCGAAATACCGGGTCTCGATTCCGAGGCGCTTCAGAACCGTATCGGCGAAATGACGAGTCGGGTGGTAGGCACAATCCACCATCAGGAGCCGGTCGCCGCTCTTGAGAGTGGACAGAAGCGCGGTGGACACCGCCGAGAGCCCCGAGGGGCAGACGACCGTTCCGGCGGCGCCCTCCAACCCGGCGACGGCAGCCTCCAGCGCTTCGATCGTCGGCGTGCCGCGCCGTCCGTATTCATATCGCGTCCGCCGCTCCAGCATTTCGTCGACGCTTTCGAAGAGAACCGTCGAAGCGTGGACCACGGGCGGGTTCACGAACGGACCGGTGAGGTGCCTGGCGCGACCGGCACGCACGAGGCGCGTCGCGGGCTGCAGGCGGTCGCCTGGATCGTCCGTCTTTTTCATCTGGATTGAGTTCGGAGAAACAAGTTTCGCCGCCACGCTGACCGGAGCATCGGCCATGCCCTTGACCGTTCCCGAATAATGGCCTGTGATGATTGGGTCAATTGGCGAACAGGGGAGCGGTTCCGGTGCCGGCGTCTACTGCCGTGAACGTCGGATCCGTAGCTGATCGTGCTGGCGGATCGCCGTGCGCCAAGGTGTGGACAGGCAACAGAAAAGGCTGCAGCACATGAAAACTCTAGTTCTTTCTCTGGCCGCGGGAGCCCTCCTTTCGCTCACCGCCGGGAGCGCTGGCGCTACCACGCTGGCTGACGTGACGAAGAAGGGCTTCGTGCAGTGCGGAGTCAACACGGGCTTGCCGGGCTTCGCTTCTCCCGACGATCAGGGCAACTGGACCGGCTTTGATGTCGACTATTGCCGCGCACTCGCCGCCGCGATCTTCGGCGACCCGAAGGCCGTGAAATTCACGCCGCTCAACGCCAAGGAGCGCTTCACCGCTCTCCAGTCCGGCGAAGTCGACGTGCTGATCCGCAACACGACCTGGACAATGTCGCGCGACACGTCGCTTGGTCTCGTTTTCGCCGGCGTCAACTATTACGACGGTCAGGGCTTCATGGTGAAGAAGTCCCTGGGCGTCTCGTCCGCCCTCGAGCTCACCGGCGCGAGCGTATGCGTACAGACCGGCACGACCACCGAACTGAACCTCGCGGACTTCTTCAAGACCCACAAGATGGCCTACAACCCGGTCGTCTTCGAGCCGCTGCCCGAGACCGAACAGGCGTACGACACCGGCCGCTGCGACGCCTATACCACGGATGCTTCCGGCCTGTACGCCACGCGCCTGAGGCTGACCAAGCCCGACGACCACATCGTCCTTCCCGAGATCATTTCCAAGGAACCGCTGGGACCGGTCGTGCGCCAGGGCGACGACCAGTGGTTCAGCATCGTCAAATGGACCCACTACGCCCTGCTTAATGCCGAGGAGGAGGGCGTTACCCAGGCGAACGTCGACCAGATGAAGAGTTCCGACGACCAGCACGTCAAGCGTTTGCTCGGCGTGGATGGCAAGTTCGGCGAGGGCATCGGCCTCAAGAATGACTGGGCCTACAACATCATCAAGGCCGTCGGTAACTATGGCGAGGTCTTCGACCGCAACATCGGCGCGGGCTCGAAGCTCCAGATTGTCCGGGGCCTGAATGCCCTCTGGTCGAAGGGCGGGCTGCAATACGCTCCGCCGATCGAATAGAGCCACCAGCCAGGTGCCCGCTCCGGGCAAGGTGGGGACCTTGCCCGGCGCGAACTTTGCACGGCGCCACCTGGAGGTGCCCATGGGGTGGCGGGATTGATCGCAAGAGACGACCGATCGTACTTAGCCGGTAGCGGCCGTGCCAGGGGCCCCTGGATCTACGACCCTCGCATCCGCGGCCTTGTTTTTCAGGCCCTGGTGCTGGTCGCGGTCGTGGCCGCTATCGCCTGGTTTGCGATCAACACGATCGCCAACCTGCATCGCGCCCACATCGCCTCCGGCTTTGGGTTCCTGGAAAACCGGGCCGGGTTCGATATTTCCCAGACGCTGATACCGTACTCGACCGAGTCGACCTACGCCCGGGCGTTCCTTGTTGGGGTGCTCAACACCCTCCTCGTCGCGGCAATCGGCATTGTTCTCGCTTCCATCCTCGGTTTCATCCTCGGGATTGCCCGTCTTTCGACGAACCGGCTGATCGCCGGCCTCGCCGCCGTCTACGTCGAGACGCTGCGCAACATCCCCGTCCTGCTCCAGCTCTTCTTCTGGTACAAGGCCGTGCTGGCGGTGCTTCCCAATCCGCGGCAGGCGATCCTGCTGCCGTTCGGGGCCAATGTCAGCATCCGCGGCCTTTTCCTTCCTGAGCCGGTGCCGGCGGAAGGCTTCGGCCTGACCGCTCTTGCCTTTGTCCTCGGCGTCCTCATCGCCATCGCGTTGCGCCTGCTCAACCGGCGCCGCCAGATGGCGACCGGCCGGCGATTCCCGGCGGGTTGGCTGGGGCTGGTCGTCGTCGTGGTTCTGACCGTCGCCACCTTCATCGCGACCGGCCGGCCGCTTTCCTTGAACTACCCCGAGCTGAAAGGCTTCAATTTCATCGGCGGGCTGGCGGTGAAGCCCGAGCTCCTTGCCCTGTTGCTCGGCCTCGTCCTCTATACGGCGACGTATATCGGCGAGATCGTGCGGGCGGGCATTCTCGCCGTCTCGCAGGGCCAGACCGAAGCCGCCTATTCCCTTGGCTTCCGACCGGGCACGACGCTGCGCCTGGTGGTCATTCCGCAAGCGCTGCGGGTCATCATTCCACCGCTCACCAGCCAATACCTGAACCTCCTCAAGAATTCGTCGCTGGCCGTCGCCATTGGCTATCCGGACCTCGTCTCCGTGTTTGCGGGCACGGTGCTCAACCAGACTGGCCAGGCGGTCGAGGCGATCTTCATCACCATGCTCGTCTATCTCGTCGTCAGTCTGCTTACTTCGCTGCTGATGAACTGGTTCAACCGCCGCGTGGCGCTGGTGGAGCGCTAACCGTGGCCGACGCGTTCGAGATGGTCTATGTGCGCAAGGAGGAAGAGCCGGTGCTGGCGCCGCCGCGCAGCGCCGTCGGCGCCGTCGGGTGGATGCGGGCGCACCTCTTTTCATCGGTCACCAATATCGTTCTGACGCTTGTCGGGCTCGGTCTTATCGTCCTGATCCTTCCGCCGATCATCCGCTGGGCGTTTGTCGATGCGGTGTGGAGCGGCGACCGTGACGCGTGCGGGGCACCCGGTGCCGGCGCGTGCTGGGCCTTCATCGGCGCGAAATTCCAGCAGTTCATTTATGGTCGATATCCGCTCGAGGAGCGCTGGCGCGTCAATCTGGCCGCGCTGCTCCTCGTCATCGGACTTTTACCCATGGCGATCCCCAGGGTTCCGTTCAAACGCGAGAATGCGATTTATCTGCTGGTCGTCTTCCCCATCGCCGCCACTATTCTGCTCACCGGCGGCCATTTCGCGGTGACGCGCGACTTTATTCCGGCAATCCTGGTCGCCGCAGCGCTGATCACCGGGTTCATTTCGTTCTTTGCCGCCGGGCGGCAATCGACCTTCTTCGCCGGACTGGTCGCCCCCGCCGCGGCGCTCTTCCCTTTCGCCCTTTACGCGAGCATCCGGATCTTCAACCCAAGTCACTTCGACGTGCACCTGTTCGGGCATGTCATCCGGGCAGACACGCTGTCGCTGATCATTGCAATAGTATTGGCGGTCGTAGCAGGGGTGATCGGGATCGTCGCCAGTCCTGGCCGCCCGGGTGCCGCCCTCGTCAGCGTGGTCTGGGCCGTCACCGGCTGCCTCGGCGTGGTCGCTTTCGTCCTCGGCTTCGATTTTGGGCTGAAGCCGGTCGAGACCCCGCTCTGGGGCGGTCTCATGGTGACCCTGGTGGTTGCCATCGTCGGCATCGTCGCATCCGTTCCGATTGGCATCCTTCTGGCGCTCGGCCGCCGTTCCACCTTGCCGGTGATCCGCTTCCTGTCGGTGGCGTTCATCGAGTTCGTGCGCGGCGTGCCCCTGATCACCGTCCTGTTCATGGCAAGCGTAATGCTGCCGCTGTTCCTCCCGCCGGGGGTCAATTTCGACAAATTGCTTCGCGCGCTGATCGGGGTGGCATTGTTTTCAGCCGCGTACATGGCCGAGGTGGTTCGCGGCGGCCTGCAGGCGATCCCGCGCGGGCAGTACGAGGCTTCGCGTGCGCTCGGACTGAGCTACCGGCAGATGATGCAGCTGATCGTATTGCCGCAGGCGCTCAAGATCGTCATTCCCGGCATCGTCAACAGCTTCATCAGCCTGTTCAAGGACACCAGCCTCGTCCTGATCATCGGCATTTTCGACCTGCTCGGCATCGTCCAGCAGAACTTCAACGATCCGAACTGGGCGTCGCCCTATGTGCCGGCCGCGGGCTATGTCTTTGCCGCTGCGGTATTCTGGGTCTTCTGTTTCAGCATGTCCCGCTATTCGATCTACACCGAGCGCCGGTTGAATACGGGCTACAGGCGCTAGCGAGAAAAGGACTTCCGATGTCGGACCAGACCAGCCTGGCAAAGGCGCCCGAGCGATCGCGGATGCAGATTTCGAGCACGGACGTCGCCATCGAAATGGCCGACGTGAACAAGTGGTACGGCGATTTCCACGTGCTGAAAAACATCAATCTGCGCGTCATGCGCGGCGAGCGCATCGTTATTTGCGGCCCATCGGGATCCGGCAAGTCGACGATGATCCGCTGCATCAACCGGCTGGAAGAGCACCAGGCCGGCAAGATCCTGGTCGACGGAATCGAACTCACCAACGACCTCAAGCGGATCGATGAAATCCGTCGCGAGGTCGGCATGGTATTCCAGCACTTCAACCTCTTTCCCCACCTAACCATCCTCGAGAACTGCACCCTCGCGCCGATCTGGGTGCGCAAGATGTCGAAAAAGGCAGCCGACGAGATCGCCATGCGCTATCTGACGCGCGTGAAGATCCCGGAGCAGGCATCGAAATATCCGGGCCAGCTGTCCGGCGGGCAGCAGCAGCGTGTCGCCATCGCGCGGGCGCTGTGCATGAACCCGCGCATCATGCTTTTCGACGAGCCGACGTCGGCGCTCGATCCGGAAATGATCAAGGAAGTGCTGGAGGTGATGGTCAGCCTGGCCGAGGAAGGAATGACGATGCTGGTCGTCACTCACGAGATGGGGTTTGCCCGTCAGGTGGCCAACCGCGTCATCTTCATGGACGCCGGGCAGATCGTCGAACAGAACGAGCCGGAACAGTTCTTCACCAACCCGCAGCACGAGCGGACGAAACTGTTCCTCAGCCAGATCCTGCACTGAGCCTCGACGTAGAGCCGGATTTCGCTCCCGGCCAATCCCGCTTACCGCAAAAAAAGGCGCGTCGTTGGACGCGCCCTTCTTTCATTCAGCTGCCTGACGCTCAGCCCTTGTTGGCGTTGAGCAGCGGCGTGATGTTGCGGACCGTCACGCGCCGGTTCTGGCGTTCGGGGGCTTCCGTCGGCACCTTCAGGTACTGCTCGCCGTAGCCCTGCGTCACCAGGTTCTCGGCGGGGATGCCGTAGTAGGTAGCCAGGATGTCGGCGACCGACTCCGCCCGTCGATCGGACAGGGCGAGGTTCGAAACGTCGCTGCCGACCGCATCCGTGTGACCCTCGATCAAGTAGACCTGACTCGGGTCGCGCTTGATGATGGCGGCAAGCGCCGAACCGATCGCCGAAAGATTGTTGATCTGGTCGGGCGGAACGACAGCCTGCCCCGTGTCGAAGGTGACCGTATCGATGTCGACCCGCCGGACCTTGTCGCGGAGGCGCTCGCTCTGGCGGATCTCGTCGATGGAATAGGTGCGTTCCACCTGTTCCACCGGCGGCGCTTCGAGTGTCAGTTCAAGCTGACGGGGAGTGGCACGCCGGCTTTCCACGACGTAGTCCTGCTCGGGGATATTGAGGACGACCGGGGGCAGCCGCTTGAAGTAGTCGATCGTCTTGCGGCGATGCTCGGGAGCTTCGGGCCTGCTGTCGATCAGCACGATGACCTGTCCGTTGGGCAGCTTGCGCGTCCGCCGGATGAGGTTGCCGTCCTGATCGGTGATCGTCACGATCTGTGAGCCGTCAGGCCGGATTATGGTCGTGATGGTGGTGCCGTCGGGAGCCGTCTGGGTTCCGAACTTCGCGCCGGGAATACGGAAGCGCGCGTCCTCATCGTGGCGGATGAAAAGGCCATCGTCGCCCTCCTTCACGATGATGCGGCCATCAATGCTCTTGGGGGGCCGCTTGCCGCCCTGTTCCTGTGTGGTGGCATCAACCACGGGGACCGGGGCCTTGGCCGAGTCAGCGACCGGCGGCGGGGCGGCGGGGCCTGCCACGGGCGGCGGCGCCGCCGGTCCCGCGACGGGGGGCGGAGGCTGCTTGCCCGGCGCTTCGGCAACCGGGGGCTTGGGCGGGGTCGGCTCGCCGGCAACGGGAGGCTGGGCGGGCGCGGCGGGAGCTTCCGCAACCGGCGGCTTGGGGGGAACTGGCGCCTCGGCCACGGGCGGCTTCGGCGGTACCGGCTCGGCAGCGACCGGCGGTTCGGGCGCTGCTGGCGCTTCGGCCACCGGTGGCTTGGGCGGAGTAGGCTCCGCCGCTACAGGCGGTTCTGCCGGAGCTGCGGGAGCTTCGGCGACCGGGGGCTTCTTCTTCTTGCCCTTCTCGGGGCCTTGAGCGACCGGTTCCTTGGGAGGCGTCGGCTCATTGGCGACCGGAGGCGGTGGCGGTGCCGGTTCGGCAGCGACGGGCGGTTCCGGCACGGCCGCGGGCGCCTCGGCTACCGGCGGCTTCGGCGGCGCCGGGACTTCCGCTACGGGGGGCTTTGGCGGCTTTGGCTCCGCCGCTACCGGGGGCTCGACAGGAGCCTTCTCCGGCGGGGGCTCGACGGCGACGGGCGCCTGCTTGGCGACGGCCTCTGCCTGCTTGAGCGCGGCCATTGCGGCCTCCAGGGCCTTCTGTGCTTCTTCGACACCCTGGCCGCTTGCCTTTGCGGCTTCGAGCGCGGCGCGCGCCGCGTCGACATTGGCCTGGGCGGCGGCAACGCCGTCATCGGCGGCGGCGAGCACGATCGGCAGGTGGCGCGTGCCATTCGCGCCGTAGGAGGGGATCGAAGCCGATCCCATGATCAGTGTCAGGGCTACGCCCGAGAGCAGCAGCGATCTTGTCGGAGCCATCGTTTTTCCTCGTGGTTCCGGCCCTTGCGGCAGGGCCTCGTTGTGCACCCCTCAGGAACGCGGAGCCGCCCGCGCTGTCTCCGCTCATAAGAGGCGGACGCGACAAAAACGCGGCCCTTTGTGGGCCGCGATCTGTCAGGTCAACGCGTGAAGAGGGTTAGCGTTCCGTTGCGCCGGCGATTGGCGTGTCGTCGCGCGCGCCCCACTCGGTCCACGAACCGTCATAGAGCGCGGTGGGGGCGACGCCGAGAATGTCGAGGGCAAGGGAGAGGGTCGCGGCGTTCACCCCCGAGCCGCAGCTGGTGACGATCGGCTGCTTGAGATCGACGCCGGCGTCGGTAAACGCCTTCCGCAAGGTCGCCTCGTCTTTCAGGCGGCCATCGGCGATCAGGTCTGATGAAGGCACGTTGAGGCTGCCCGGAACGCGGCCGCTTTTCACCCATGGCCGCGGCTCCGCAGCAGTGCCCTGGAAGCGCGCCGTCGGCCGCGCGTCGACCAGCTGAAAGCCCTTGTCGATCAGGTTGTTACGGACCTGGGCGAGGTCGCGGACCGCCGCCGGATCGAGGCGGGCGGTGAAGCGGCGGGGAGGGCGGCTGACGGCGCCGGATTCGACCGGCCTTCCCTCCGCCCTCCACTTCGGCAGGCCGCCCTCGAGGATGACCACGTCCGGCGCTCCCATCACCTTGAAAGTCCACCACAATCTCGGCGCCGAGGCGAGGCCGGCGCTGTCGTAGACAACGATGCGCTGGCCATCGCCGATGCCCATCGCGCCGACCATTTCGGCGAACTTTTCCGCCGTCGGAAGCATGTGAGGCACGGGGTTGGACGTGTCTGCAACGGCGTCGATATCGAATGAGACGGCCCCGGGCACGTGCGTCTCAACGAACTCCGCCGCCGCATTCCGGCCGCTGGTCGGCAGGTGCCACGAGCCGTCGACGACGACCACGTCCGGGTCGGCGAGGTGGGCGGCGAGCCAGTCGGTGGAGACGAACCAGCGCGAGCGGTCGGCCATCAGGTGTTCTCCGCGAACTTGATGCGCACGCGCCGGTTCTGCTTCCCCTTGCTCTCGATCTTGCTGATGACCAGGCGTCCGATCTCGGCGGTCGAGCGGACGTGGGTACCGCCGCAGGGCTGCAGGTCGATGTCGCCGATGCGGACCAGGCGGACACGGCCGCTACCCATCGGCGGCTTCACCTTCATGGTCTTGACCAGACCGGGATTGGCGAGGAGCTCCTCGTCGGTGATCCACTCGTCGCTGACCTTGTAGTCGGCGGCGACGAGGGCGTTCAGCTTCTCCTCGATCGCCTCCCTCGCCGGCACCTCTCCGTCGATGTCGAAATCGAGCCGGCCCTCGTCGGCGGAGATGGAACCCCCCGTGACCGGGAACGGCAGGACGACCGAGAGGAGATGGAGGCCGGTGTGGATGCGCATGTGTCCGTGGCGCCGCGGCCAGTCGAGTACGGCGGTTACCGTTTCGCCGACCTGCGGCAGGGCTTCGGCTTCGCCGGGGACATGGACGATCTGGGTCTTGTCGTCGCCATAGACCGTGGTGGCGATCACAATCGCGCCCCCGCCACGCTTGAGCGCTCCCGTGTCGCCGGGTTGTCCGCCGCCGGTGGCGTAGAACACCGTGCGGTCGAGAACGATGCCGCGGCGGTCGTTGACGGCAACAACCGTTGCCTCGGCCTCCCGGAGGTAGGCATCGTCACGGAAGAGAAATTCGGTGGGCATGTCGCGCTAGGTTCCCGATCGGAGGCCGATCCTAGCGGCATGCGCCGGAAAAGCACGTCTCCGTTTCGGGAGAAGACGGGAAGCGCGCAGTCCGGCTCAGGCGCGCACGAACGGTGCCGCGACGTGCACCGGATGCTCGATCCAGTCCGGGACCGGCAGCTTGTGCTCGCGCAGGAACGCTGGATTGAACAGCTTCGACTGGTAGCGGGTGCCGTAGTCGCAGAGGATGGTGACGATGGTGTGCCCCGGGCCCAATTCGCGGGCGAGCCGGACGGCACCGGCTATGTTGATGCCGGAGGACCCGCCGAGCACGAGGCCTTCGTAGCGCACCAGATCGAAGACGATCTGCACGGCCTCCGGGTCGCTGATCTGGTAGGCCCGATCGACCGTCGCGCCCTCGAGGTTGCCGGTGATACGGCTTTGTCCAATGCCCTCGGTGATCGAGGTTCCTTCGGCGCGCAGCTCGCCGGTCGTGTAGTACGAGAAGAGCGAGGCGCCCATCGGATCGGCCAGGGCAATCACGACGTCCTTGTTGCGCTCCTTGAGCGCCAGGCCGGTGCCGGCAAGCGTGCCGCCGGTGCCGACCGAACAGACGAAGCCGTCCACCTTGCCGCCGGTCTGCGCGAAGATCTCGGGGCCGGTCGTTTCATAGTGGGCGCGCCGGTTGGCGACGTTGTCGAACTGGTTGGCCCAGATCGCGCCGTTCTTTTCGGTCCGGCCGAGCTCATCGGCGAGTCGCGCCGAAAGGCGCACGTAGTTGTTCGGGTCGCGGTAGGGCACCGGCGGCACCTCGACCAGCGTGGCCCCGGCGATGCGCAGCGTATCCTTCTTCTCCTGGCTCTGGTTGTCCGGGATCACGATCACGGTCCGGAAGCCAAGCGCATCGGCGACCAGCGCCAGGCCGATGCCGGTGTTGCCGGCCGTCCCTTCTACAATGACGCCTCCGGGACGCAGTTCGCCGCGGGCGATGGCGTCCCGGACGATGAAGAGGGCGGCCCGGTCTTTCACCGACTGGCCCGGATTCATGAATTCGGCCTTGCCGAGAATTTCGCACCCGGTCAGCTCGGACGCGCGGCGAAGCCTGATCAGCGGCGTATTGCCGATCGCTTCGAGGACCGAGGCCTTGATCTGCATGCAGGAAATATCCGGCGGCGGGTGCCGGCAAGCTAATGGCTGGCAGTATCCCCCACAAGGTTGCCGCGTTCCGCTTTCCCGCGCATTTGCAGAAAGGCATTGAGCGCATGGGCCCTTGCAGTGGAATGATCGACGAGGGGGAGCGGGTAGGTCTCGCCAAGCGTGATGCCGGCCGCCGCCAGCACATCGGCCGGCGCCAGCCACGGCTTGTGGATGAATCGGTCGGGCAGGCGCGCGATCTCGGGCACGAAGCGGCGCACATAGGAACCCGCGGGGTCGAACTTCTCGCCCTGGGTGACCGGGTTGAAAATGCGGAAGAAGGGCTGGGCATCCGGGCCCGAACCGGCCACCCACTGCCAGTTGAAGGCGTTGCTCGCCGGGTCGGCATCGACCAGCGTGTCCCAGAACCATTCCTCTCCGAGGCGCCAGTCGATCAGCAGGTGCTTGGTCAGAAACGACGCGACCACCATGCGCACGCGGTTGTGCATCCAGCCGGTCTGCCAGAGCTGCCGCATTCCCGCGTCGACGATGGGGTAGCCGGTACGGCCGCGCCGCCACGCCCACATGTGATCCTCGTAGGGCTCGTCCCAGGGGAAGCGATCGAAGTCGGCTCTGAAATTGCGCCTCGCCAGTTCTGGAAATGCGTCGAGGACGTGCCAGGCGAATTCGCGCCAGCCCAGTTCGGTGCGGAACTTTGCCGCCGCCGGACCGGGTGCGGCGTGCCAGACCTGGAAGGGGCTGAGCTCGCCGAACCTGAGGTGCGCAGAGAGCATGCCGGTAGCGCCGCCATCCGGCTCGTCGCGTTTCGCGGCGTAGCTGGGGAGCGCGTCCGCGACGAAGGCCGACAGGCGCTTCGCACCGCCCGCCTCGCCGGGCTGCCAGGTGTCGCGCACGCCGCCGGCCCAATCGGGCGCCGAAGGCAGGAGCCGCAGGTCGTCCAGAAAGTCGCTCGCCACACCATCGACCGGCGGGGGGAGTTTGCGCGGCGTCGGAAGCGGCTGGCGGGGTTCCGGTTGCAGCATCGCACATCGCCAGAAGGCGGCATGGACCTTGAACGACCCGCCGGTGCCGCTGCGCAGCGCCGACGGATCGAACAGGAAATTCGCGGCGAACGTCACGGCCGGAATCCGGCCGAGCTTGCGGGCCACCGCTTCGTCGACCGCGCCGGCCGGCCCGTACCGCCGGTTCCAGAAGACCCGCTCGGCCCCGACAGCCCGCGCCAGCGCCGGGATCACCTTGGCCGCCGCGCCCCGCCTGAGGATCAGACGCTGGCCTTTTCGCGCGAGCGCGCCGGCGAGGCCCGCCAGCGAGAAATGCAGCCACCAGCGCTGGGCGCCGCCGAACGGGCGAAGGCCCGGGCTTTTCTCATCGAGCAGGTAGACACACGTGAGCGGCTGGCGCGCCGCCACTGCAGCTGCAAAGGCGGGATTGTCGGCGAGCCGCAGGTCGTCGCGAAACCATACGAGCGTAGACATTGCGCATGGTCGGCCTGCTCGGCCGGCGATGCAAGAGCGCCGAACTCGCGGGGGGCTGCTGACCAACCGCGACGGCGATGACCTTATTCCGCCGGCACCATCGCGGTCCGGCGTTCCCCAAGATGGGCCCACACCGGCCGTTCGAACAGGAACCGCAATCGCGTGCCGCGCACCGCCCAGAACAGGAGCAGGGGGCCGATCACGCCACACACTGTGACCAGAACCGAAATCGTCCCGAGGTCGGATATGACGCCGAGCTTGAGGAGCAGCGTCCGCGAGGCGGCCATGGGCAGGAAGAACGCGAGGTAGATGACGATCGAGTTCTGTCCGCAATAGCGCAGCGGAGCCAGCAGATCGCTTTTGGAGAGGAGCGCCGAGAAGCTGACGACCGCGACGGCGCCGACAAGCCCAAGCCCGAGGCTCACGCCCGGCAGTTCGGAGATACCTGAGAACACCGCAGCGCCCTCCGCGACGGCCCAGACGAGCAGGAACGCGGCGGCAGCCCAGCCCCGACGGCTGACCGCCTCGGCAAGCCGGAAGATCTGCGGAGCGAAGATATAGCCGGAATAGAAGTAGACGAAGCGGGCGGCGAATTCGTCGATGATGATCCAGTTGGTCTGGATATGCGCGGCCTCGAGGACGGCGCCGGCGATCCAGACGATCCACCAGGGGACCTGCTTCGTCGCCTTGGCGAGGACGAAGAAGATCGGCAGCAGGTAGATGAACCAGATCGTGCCAAAGGGCTCGATGAACGAGAGGGCATACTCGCGCAGCACCCCCACGGTGCCTTCTTCGGCCGCGATCGCCGGCGCCTTGAAGGCGAACTGGATGGTGAGCCAGAGGACGTAGAAATACGCGAAATGGACGACCTTCTTGTCGAGGTAGGTCCGCCAGTCGCGATCGATTACCAGCGACAGGAAGAGGCCCGAGATCATAAAGAAGTCGGGCATCCGGAACGGTTTGGCGAACGCGACGAGGTAGTGCATCCAGCCGGTGGCGTCCGCTGCCTTCTCCACGCCCAGCGTCGAGTGCATCGTCACCACCATGATGATGCAGAAGCCTTTAGCGTAGTCGACCCAGTCTACCCGATTGCCGCGCGCGTTCATGACGATGCTCTGCCGCTTCCGTTCCAAGGCGAAAATATAAAGCGGCGCCGGCCCGAACGGGCTGATTTGATTACAATTTCGCGCGGTAAGGTTAAGCCGTCAGGCCCGCAACCGACCTCAGCTTGGCGGCCACGTCGCTCGTTATCGGATCGCCGTGGGAAACCGTAGCGAGGCGCAGATCCGGGATATCGGCGAGGCCGCCGATGAAACGCCGAACCGCCGCGACATCCCGCACCTGGGTCCAGCGAAAGATTCGCGGAACCGTTGGACCGCCGCGCGGCACCGTCACATGGGGCATGATGTTCTGCCCGACGAAACCCGGCGCACCGGCCCCAACATTGCCGAGCACATCATTGAACATCAGCATCGTGCCGCCCGCCGGCATCGGCACTTCGTAGACATATTCGTGGGTCCTCGTGGCGGGGACCGCGTGCAGCTTGATGTTCAGCCGGGGCAGGATTTCCTCGACTGTGCCGGTGATGGCGACGTTGGACGCCGCCCGGTCGCGGATCGCTGCGGGCGCGAGCATGGCGATCGCCGGATAGCGGGCCTTGTAGAAGGGCGAGTCCATCTTGTGCGCGGCGCTGGGCACGATGGCGTAGGCCGGGTGCCCCAGCGCTTCCAGGGCCTTCATGCCGGCATCGTCGAGCGCCACGACGCTGTGCAGCAGGAGTTCGCCGCCGGCGAGGCGGATGACAATCATGTTGCGGGTGAGGGGGAAGGGCAGTCCGCCCTTGACGCGCCAGACACCCGGCGCGAGGGCTTCAAACGGTGCGTGCGGGTAGATGCGATGCTCCGCCATGCGATGCCTTCTCGCGGATGGGGCTTGCAGTCGCTGCGCCCGACCGACCAGCGGTCAGGAAGAAAAGCGGGGCCCCCCCCGGGGGGGGGGGCGCGCCGGGAGGGTCCCCCCAGGGGCCGGGCCCGGGGCGGGGGCGGGGCCCGCGGGGGGGGGTGGGGCGGGGCGGGGGCGCGGGGCGG
>JBBQGL010000073.1:0-18396 GCA_038323025.1 Hyphomicrobiales bacterium | reverse complement strand
GGCTGCTGGTCGAGAAGGGCTATGCGGTCCACGGAGGATCGCGTCGTGGCAAGGGCCCCGCCACCGAGCAGTTGAAGAACCTCGGGGTCGAGGACGAGGTCGTCCTGCACCACCTCGACCTCGGCGCCGCCGATTCCGTCGCGCGGATCCTCGACGAGGTCGCACCCGATGAAATCTACAATCTCGCCGGACCGAGTTCGGTGGGCCTCTCCTTCGAACAACCGGGCAACACCCTCGATATCTGCGCCCATGGCGCCCTGCGCGTCCTGGAATTCATGCGCCGGCGAGGATCGCGCGCCCGCTTTTTCGAGGCCTCGACGTCGGAGCTGTTCGCCGGTGTCGTGACGACACCGCAGGACGAATGCACACCGTTCGAGCCTCGCAGCCCCTACGGCGTCGCCAAGCTGTCGAGCTACTGGATGACGGCCAACTACCGGATGAACTACGGTCTGTTCGCCGTGGCGGGAATAATGTTCAACCACGAATCGCCGTGGCGCCGCGTCGACTTCGTGACCCGCAAGATCACGCTCGGATTTGCGCGCATCCGCAACGCCCAACAGGATGGAATTCTGCTCGGCAAGCTGGATGCGGTTCGCGACTGGGGCTTCGCCGCCGACTATGCCGAGGGGATGTGGCGCATCTTGCAACACGAGCAGCCGGAGACTTTTGTTCTGGCGAGCGGGCAGATGCATAGCGTCCGCGAATTCGCCCAGGTAACGGCCGCGCACTTCGGCTGGGATCTTGCCTGGCGCGGGTCGGGGGCGGATGAGCAGGGCTTCGACAAGAGATCGGGAAAGGTGCTTGTCCGCGTCGATCCGAAACTCTTCCGGCCGAGCGACGGCAACGTCCCGCGCGGCAATCCGAGCAAGGCGGAAGCCACTCTGGGGTGGCAACACCAGACCTCTTTCGGTCAGATCGCGGCGATGATGGCGGAAGCCGACGCACTGCGTGTCGGCGCCGAAACCGCGAGCCGTTGACGCCGGCTGGATAGCTCGTCACCCACCGCGAACCAGCGAGCGGGCATTGTGCGCAACCGCTGCCTCGCCCACCTCTTCGATGCGCAGCCGCGCGTGGCGGCCCATTTCGGCCATGCGGCCGCGATCGCCGACTAGGCTGGCGATGGCCGCCACCGCGTGATCCATCGACGGCTCGGCACAGACAAGCGGATCGGCCGAGTTACCGTTCTCGTCGACGAGCGTGGCCGCGGTCCAGTCCACCAGGATCGACGACGCGTCCGTCATGTAATCGAGATTGCCCGACCAGCGCGTCGCGACCACGACTTTCCGGCGCAACATGGACTGCGCCAGCGAAATGCCGAGACCCTCGGCGCGGTGCAGGCTGAGATAGATGTCGTGCCGGTCGATCAACCGGGTCATTTCCGCATCGGAGAAGTTCGCGACGATCACGTCGATGCCTTCGCCAACGGTATCGAGCTTGAGGAAATCTAGGTACCGGCCGGGATAGGCCGTGACCCCGCCGAGCTTGATGGTCAGCGAGACGTCGGCGCCGGCTGCGCACAACCTGCGGAGGACCGAGACGGCCGCCTCGACGTTCTTGCGCCCGAGCGTGCTGCCGAAATTGAAGATGGACAGCATCCGGATCGTGGCGTTCGCCGCTGCCGCCGGGGGTTCGGGCGCCGGTGAAGGGTCAATCTGACGCAGGTCCAGGGGAACCCAGCGCACGGGAATGTCGAGCTCCGGGCGCCATGCTTCCGCGAGGAAGCGCGAGGAGACCCAGATCTCGTCGAACGACCTGACGAAGGGGCGCCACTTGTCGGGGAAGGAGGGGAACTCCCACCACCAGTAGCCGATCAGGCGGTTCTTTCGCCGCATCGTCCGCGGCAGGCTGCGGAGCAGGCGCGCGCCCTGCGTCGGATTGAGGCAAACGACGACCGCCTCGCCCCGCCGATCGACCAATGCTGGCGGTGGCGAAGGGTGGCGGCCACTCGAGAAGAAGCCCGAAATATCGACGCGCTCCACCCGCTCCGCGGGGAAGCTCAGGGCGAGCGTGCGCTCAAGCAGCGCCGCGGCGTGGCCGAGGCCGGTCGGCAGACCGAACAGACCGGCGATCGCGTAAGCCCGAGGCGGGCCCTGATCCCCAGGCGCCGGGCGGGGTCTTCCATCGCGCCACTCCCGATAGAGCTCATGCACGGAAGCCGGCACGAAACGCTGACGGACCTTCGGCGCGGGCGACCGGTTTTTCCTCGCCTCCCGGAACCGGGAAAAGAAATCGCTATAGCGCCTGATCTTTTCGGCGGTGGCCTTCTCATGGGTGGCCGAATCGAAGGTGGCGGGAAGGCCGAAGAAGAGGCCGTTCTCCGCGTAGGCGCTCGGGTAGTAGTTCTCGAAATCGAAGCGCGCCGGCTCCACGTACCAGGGCCAGTGCGGCTTGTCCGGCCAGCCAAGCACGGTGAAAGGGACGGGGGCGTGAAAGCGCTCGGGGAACCGGGCGAGCGCGTAGTTGCCGTAGGTCTCCCATTCGGGCAGGGCGTTTCCGTCGGCCAGAAACGGCGCAAAGAAATCCGCGCTCGCGGCAACGATGTCGCGGTGGAAGATCTGCGGCATGTGGCTCGAGAAGACGAAGGTCGTCAGGCCCTCTCCCCTCAGGACCCGCAACGCATTGAGTATGCCGAGGTCGTAGGAGGTCCGCCGCTTGCGGCTGATCACCGACTCCCATTTTTCGGCGGCGTAGAAATAGAAGAGCCGGTGCTTGCCCGCCTCGCGGAAGTAGTTCTCGGCGATCGGGCGGAGCGGCCGGTAGTCGTCGTCGGAAACGAGGAACTCCGCCGCCACGCTCGCATGGCGCGGCAGCAGCGAGCGCAGCATGTAGTTCGTCTTCTGGTGATCGGTCGTCGCCCGGAACTCGCCGGCCCGGTCCCCGAGTAGCTCGGCCTCGTCCAGCACGCTGAGTTTTGGGCTGATCGCGCGGAACTGATCGATCTGATCGGCCGGACAAAACACGAGATGGCTGTCGAGGAACCGCATGAAGGCCTCGACGTAACCGAAGGAGTCGCGAAACACTGCAGGCCGGTTCGAAATATAGACGATCTGCACGCGGGACTTTCTCTCCTTGCCGTCCAGCCCTCTCCGCCGCTGCTATCACGAGTTCCCGATATTGGGATACCCGTATAACCAGGATGCGAAAGGTAAGGTTGCGATCTCGTAGCCGAGGCGGCAATGTCTCCGGCGCCGGGGGCGGATGGATAAGATCGCAGCGAGCATGAACCTATTGGATACCGATAACTCGGGGCCCGCGGCAGGGTCGGCCGCCGCCGACGACCGTGAGATGACGGCGCTTACGCTGTTCGAATTCTGGCTGCATGGCCATTCCCCGAACCTCATGCGCATCTTCCTGGAATATTGGCGCGAGCACGGCCGGGGTACCGTCCGGGTGATCGTCTTGCAACGGTTTCTCGACGCGTTTTCCTATGTTTTTGCCGGTTTCGAGAATGTCCCCGGAAGTCCCGTGCGCTGGGCGGCGATCGATCCAGAGGACGAAGCCGTGCTGGATGCGGCGCGCGAATACGCCGATAGTCGCGGCACCAAGGACGAGAAGCCATTCGATCCGCATTGTCACCCCCGAGCCGGATTTTTCTGGACGCTTCTCGACAAGTATTTCGCGCGGTATCCGACCCGCCACATCCTCCTCATGAACCTGGAGGAGTACGTTCTCGCCCTGGGGGCACAGAGGCGCGCGCCGACGAGCCTTTCCGGCGTTATCTTCCTGCCTGGATTCCACTACCTGCCCGAGATGAAAGACGCCTCCTTCCGGGTGCGAGCCTTCAACGCCATTCAGGACCGACTGGTGCGCCATCGGCTCCTATCGCACCCGGACCTGCGCACCCTGTTCTTCCTCGACGAGGCCGTCGTGGATGCACTGAAAGGTGTTGGGACGGCCAGGGTAGCCTATCTGCCCGACCCGATCCGCCTTCCGGAGAGTTCCCCGACCCCACAGCAAGTCGCGGATATCCGCCGCCGCTTCGGCGTTCCGCCGGACCGTCGGCTCTTCCTCCTGTTCGGCGATCTTCGCGCCCGCAAGGGTCTGTGGAAAGTGTTCGCGGCGCTGGCGCATCTTACCCCGGAGGAGTGCGCGAAAGCTTGCATAGCCGTAGTCGGCTATGCCGAGCCGCAAGTAGAGCAACGGATTGCATCGGAAATCGCCGCTCTCGCGGGTAAGCCGATGTCGGTGATACGCGATGCGCGCTGGGTGTCGGATGACGATCGCGATGCCTGGTTCGACGCCGCCGACGTCGTTCTGGCCCCTTACGTGCGTCATATCGGCAGCAGCGGTATCCTCATGCTCGCGGCAGCGCATCGTCGGCCAGCCATCTCGCAGGACTTCGGCCTGATGGGTCGCCTGACTCGTGGGTACGGCCTTGGCATCACTGCCGATACCCGCGATCCGGCGGACCTGGCGCGGGCGATGCGCGACTTCCTTGGAGCGGTCCCGCCCCCGGGTTGGGACGCGAACCAAGCCTACGCCTATGCCCAGTCGCAGTCGTGCGAGCGCTTCGGAGCGGTGCTGAGCGGCGCGCTGTAACCGGTCGCAAGCTAGGCTCGGACCGCCGCCGGTCTATCTACCTTATCCGTTTATTCCAAAAATCTGGGAAGGCTCCTATGCCCGAGCAAGATCACGACAACGGGGCCACCCTCACGCTGTTCGAATTCGGAGACGGCGGCCACTATCCAAATTTCATGCGTCTGTGCCTCGACTATTGGCACGCCCATCCGCGCGGGGTCTTGCGTGCGATAGTGACCCGGCGTTTCGCTGAAAAACATCCTGAAGTCTTCGCGGGATATCCCAATGGTCCGGGGAGCACCGTCCGCTGGGCAACGCTCGACAGCGACGACGAGGATATTCTTCAGGGGGCGCGGGACTTTGCCAACTACGGACCGGTCAAGGGCCCGCCACCTGCCTACAGCAGTGTTTCAGTCGGATGGAAGCTGGTAAACAAATACGCCGCCCGATTTCCGGCGCGCCACATCCTGGCGATGAACCTTGACGAATTGCTCTTCCCGCTTGGCGCCGGGCTACCCGCGCCGAGCGACCTCTCGGGGGTTCTCTTCTTTCCCGCCTTCTACTATCGCAAGACGGAAAGAAGCATTCCTTTCAATTGGCTGGCGCATTATGCATTCCAGGAACGCATCGTCCGCGAACGCCTGGTCAATCACCCGCAATTGAAGGTTGCGTTCTTTCTCGATGCTGACCTGGCAGAACGCCTCAAAGGCACCGGTACGGTTCGCGTGCAGCATTTGATCGACCCGGTTCGCGTTCCCGAACACGAGCCCTCCGCGGAAGATCGACGCGCAATCCGGGGACGGCTCGGCGTCCCGCCCGATCGGCATCTATATCTCTTCTTCGGCGACTTCCGCACCCAGAAGGGCACCTGGAAGCTGATGGAAGCGCTCCGGGGCCTGAAGCCGGAGGAGGCGTCGCGTGTCTGCCTCGCGATCGTCGGCCACGCCCGCGACACCATCGAGGAGCGCATGACCCACGAGGTCGCGGGTTTGATCGCAACCACTCCCCTCATGGTCATCCGACGCAAGGGCTACGTCCCCGACGCCGAAGTGAACGACTGGTTCGATGCCGCCAATGTGGTGCTGGCACCGTATATCCGGCATCCCGGCAGCAGCGGTGTCCTCATGCTGGCGGCGGCGCATGGCGTGCCGGCGATCTCGCAGGAATATGGACTGATGGGCCGGATGACGCGCGAAAACCGGCTTGGCATCACGGTCGATCCGACCGATATCCCCGCATTGACCGCGGCCCTGCGACAGTTTCTCGATTCGGAACCGCCCGCCGGCTTCGACCGTGAAACGGCGCGCGCCTTCGCCAGGCGCAATTCGGCCGAGCTGTTCGGCGAACAGCTGTTTGGCGCGCTCGATCCTTACCTCAAGGCCGGGTCCGGCCATCAAGGATTGATGCAATCGTCATCGGAATCTGCCTGAGGTCCGTACCGGTTTCGAGCTTGAAGCACGGCAGGCCCCGTAGCGCGCCCGCCAGCCCGGCAAAGGCCTGCGGCGCGACGCTCGGCCAGCGCAACGTCGTCATGGGAACCGCGGCGAGTAAGGCGGCAGCGGCCGGAATGGGCGACAGTTTTGTATCCGTCCGGCCGGATGGGGTCGGCAACACTACCGCCCGGATCGGGAAACCCGGCGACATTCGCTGCGGAAGAATCGAATTCATGAAGAACACCGCTTTCCCTTCCTGGGTAAGCAGCGCGTCCCCCCGCCTCTCCGCAAGGAAGGGGAAACGGTGCAGGTCACGGGCATAGAGCTTCGCGGTTGAGTACAGCCCGACCGCAGACGGTGTCCCGCGCGTCCCCAGCAGGCAAAGGTCGTCGGAGGCGTAGAGGAGCCCGTCGGCGAGGCAGGCGAGCGCCGTATGCGATTTGCCCGCGCCGGATGGACCAAGAATCAGGACGCCCCCGTCTTCGCGTCCCACCGCCCCGGCGTGCACGAAAAAATGCCCGCTGTCGCTCTTCCACCAATTGAGCAAGGCAAGCAGCGGCGCGGCGCGCTCCGGCACTTCTATTCGTGCTGACCCCGCCATCCACACGATCGCTTGTCGCGAAGGACGGTGTGCCGCGACGACGACCCGCCTCGGATGGAGGACCTGAAGGTAGCGATTGCTATCGACGAACTCCGGTATCTCGCCATACGGCGTGTAGTCGGTCATGACCCAGCGCGGTGGCGGTGGCCCGACCCCGGTCGACTCCTCGTCCCAGACATGAAGGGTAAACCCGGGCGAGCCGCCCGCGTCGGTTGCGAGGTGCGCGATAGCATCCGTCAGGGAAGGCTCCAGCGCCGGTCCGGCAAACCGGTAATCGATGGTCGAGCCTCCGATCAGAAATCGCCGAACGATAGACCCGCCAGCCACCGCTTCAGCCCGGCCCTGGCGTTCGAGCGCCTCGCTGAAGAATTCGTCGAACCGATCTTGCGCGGTCCCCCGATCCGCGGCCGCCAATTCAGGCATTCACCTGCCCGTCCGCCCCCGGCAGATGTGGCCAGCCTTCCTCGTCAACGTCATGCACCGGATCCAGAAGCAGCATGGCCTCCATGTCGGTGAACCGCTCAAGCGTGGGAAGAATGAACGGAGCGGCCTTGAGCGCACCATTGGTAAGAGCGCCCGGCGATACCAGTTCCCGCACCTCTCCAGCGGGCCGCACCAATCCTTCCTCATGCAATTTGGTGACGAGATCCAACACCGCCGCCTCGGCTTCCGCGACGCCTACATCGAAGTTGGCGCGAAGCATGTCGGCGATATAGGAAAGCCGGGCCGTCTGCTCGATCCCCGACCAGATCGCGGCCGCCGAATTCTTGAGGCTGTAGTACGTTCCGCTGGCCAGGTTAATGACCACGACCTCGCCGTCGATGGTCTCGGAAATAACCGTCGGCTCGTTCATTTCAAAGGCGGCATCAGGTACGAATTCCATTCTGAAAGCTCCAGGCTGCGGTCCGCTACGGAAAGGCCCGAATTGGGGCCTCGGGCAAGTCCCTCTTGTGAGTCCCGCTTACCCAAACGGGCGGAAGCCAGTTATACATGGGCCGGGCGGCGCGTCATCCTTGGTCGGGCTAACAGAACGCAAATGATATCGGTTGTCATCCCCGTATATAACGGCGCTCGCTTCCTTGGCCCCGCTATCCGCAGCACGCTCCTCCAGACCCTGCCACCGGACGAGGTCATCGTCGCCGACGATGGATCGGAAGACGACTCCGCGGGCATCGCCGGGAATTTCGGCGATCCGGTCCGTGTTCTGCGCTTGCCCCATCGCGGCGGGGCTGCCGCACTCAACTCGGCGCTAGCCGAAGCACGCGGCGACATCCTCGCCTTTCTCGATGCTGACGACCTTTGGGCAGCGGACAAACTGGCGTTCCAGACCGACGCCCTCACAGCGGATCTCGATGCCGTCTTCGGCCGCGTTGTCAATTTTAACGATCCGGACTGCGCGATAAGCGATCCAGGCCAGATCGCCGAGGGGCTGCCCAGCATGGTCGGAGCCTCCAAGGACGCGATGCTGATCCGGCGGGAAGCGTTCAATCGCGTGGGGCTATTTGACGAAACCTTTCCGATCTCCGATTTCCCCGAGTGGTACTCGCGCGCGATGCAATCGGACGTTCGCATGGGATTTCCGGACAGGGTCGTCGCCTTCCGTCGCATCCACCGCACAAACGTCACCAGGGTGAGGCGCGACGAATTGCATCGCGACTATGTCCGGCTCGCCCGCCAGGCGATCTCGCGGCGCACGGTCGCGGATCGTCCGGTCTGATTGCCTTTACAGCCGTAAGCCGGGAGATTTGACCGTGACTGGTGCAATCGAGCCGCCGGTGGCTGCTCGCCGGATGTCACGGGCAGACATCGATCTTCTGCGGGCGGCGCTTCTCGACGGCGATGCGGCGATCTCCGCTTTCCGCGCCTGGCGGCCGACCCTCGACCTCGCCACGCTGCCCTACGGCCACCAGCGCCTGCTGCCGCTCCTGCAGCGGAACATGACGCGGCTCGGGATCGAGGACCCTTACATCGAGCGCTTCCGCGGCATCCGGCGCTATTTCTGGGTCCGCAACCTGCGCTCGATGGCCCTCGCGCGGTCTCTCTTTGAAGCCCTCAACCAGGGAACGGTGCCGTTCATCGTCTTGAAAGGCGCCGCCCTGATCGCGGGCTATCTCGACGACCGCAGTCTCCGTCCGATGGACGACATCGACATCCTCGTCAGGGACGAGCACGTACCGGAAGCCGTCGCGATCCTGGCGGCGAGGGGCCTTTTCCCTGCCCTTTCCGACGAACGGCAGCTGCCCCAGGAGCAAACCCGGCGGTTCCTGCGGAACGAACGGGTGCGATCGATCCTGGCAGGCTGGCAATTCGTCGGCCATGAGCAGAACATCGATTTGCACTGGCGCGCGCTTCATCTCGACCGCCGGCCGGAAGCCGATGCACGCTTCTGGCGCGACAGCCGGACGGTCGATTTCGACGGGCTGCCCGTACCGGTCCTCGATCCCGCGCATCACCTCCTGCACCTGTGCGCCCACGCCGCCCAGGACCGCAGCGGGTCGTCAATGCAGCAGTGGGCAGCCGACGCGACGACGATCATCCGCGGCAGCCCGGATCTGTCGTGGGATCGTGTGGTCGAGGAAGCCCGCGCCCGGCATGTCTCCCGGATCGTGGGCAACAGCCTCGCCTTTCTCGTTGCGGAACTTGACCTGGCGATTGCGCCCGCCACCATCCGCCGCCTGCTTTCGGCCGGAGATTGGAGCGAACGCGCCGAAGCGCGGCTTCGTGCGCTTGGCGCTGAGACGATGCCGCCGGCATCGCGAACGCTTCTTGCGTTTCAGGACTACCGCCGTGGGGCGGGCGGCAACCTCCTCGACCGGAGGGCCATCAGCGCCGCGCCGGCCTTCCTGAAGGCATGGACAGGCGTTGCCAGCTCTATCTCCCTTGGAGTCATCGCACTCCACGCCATGCTTGGGCACCCGAGATGGCTGCGCACGCTTGCTGGCCGCGACCGGTTTCGCGCCGTCCCCGATCGCGGGCGCTTGCCAGGTGTGGGAGAGACCATCGACCTTGTCGGCTTGCCGGCAAGAGAGGCCGCGCTGGTCGCCGGGTGGGGACTGCCGGAGGCAGCCGGCCGCTGGACCGTTGCAACGGAGGCGACTACCGCCTGGCGGGTCGATGCCGCGGATGGCGACCTTGATCTCCTGGTCGACGGCGACCCCTTTCTCGTTGGCGACAAGCCGCACCTGGACGTGGAGATCTGGGCCAACGATCGGCTGGTCGAAACCCTGCTTTTCCGGCCTGGCGAAACCTCGCCGCTGCCGGCGCGGATCCGCGTGAAACGCCGAGCCGGTCGCGGAGGAATCCTGTTCCTGACTTTCCTGCTCAGGGGATCGCGTTCACCGATCGAACTCGGGTTGTGGGAGGACCAGCGGACGCTCGGCCTCCACCTACGCCAGCTTGCGCTGGCGAGGTCGGGGACCCTTCCTTCTCTCGACCGCGACTGCTTGCCGAAAATCGGGGTACGGCTCGACTTCGCCAGCACCTCGGCTGACGCGACGCCATTCGTAACGGGATGGGGTCTCGCCGAACCGACGGGTCGCTGGACGGTCGGCAGCGAAGCGGTGCTTGCATGGGATGTTGGGGGCGACGAACGCAACCTGTTCCTCCATTGCGCTGGCGACGCCTTCCTCAGCGCGGCAGCCCCGCAACAGGTCGTCGAGATTTGGGCGAACGACCGGAAAATGGCGGAATGGAAATTTGGTTCGGGTAGGTCATCGCCCCTGCCGGCGCGGGTCCCTCTGGCGCTCGCAGGGGACAAACCGATCCTATTTCTGACGTTCAGGGTACGACAGCCGCGATCGCCGGCGGAGTTGGGACTGTCGGACGACACGCGGGCGCTTGGCCTGCACGTGCGCAGCCTCGCGATCGTTGCGGAACCCGGCGCTACGATCTAGATCGAGCGGCGGCGCGAGCGGCCGGTCTCACGCGAGCCGGTTGCCCCCGACCCAGGATCGGCGGCAACGCCCGCAGTGACGGCGGTTCATGCCAGTGCCCGGACAACCAGCACCGGGCAGGGGGCAAGGCGCATGACCGCCTCGGCGACGCTGCCGACCAGGGCGTGCTGGATATCCGTGCGGCTGTGACTGCCAATCACAATCAGGTCCGCGGGCCAGTTCCTGGCGGCCTTCGCAATTTCTTCCGCTGGACTTCCCGCCTCGACGAATTCGAGGGCAGCCGTCTTGGGCGACAGGCGCTTCCGAAAATCGCCCACGAGTCTCCGGCCCGCCTCCTTGCGCTGCGCTCTCCGCTCGCTCTGGGAGGCCTCTGTTTCGGATCCACTTTCGCCCGGATCGTTCACGACGTGGACAAGGGCAAGGTGCGCTCTGAGCTCATCAGCCAGTTCCGAGCCAACGTCGCACGCGTGGGTCGACACTGCGTCACTGTCGATCGCGATCAGGATTCGCCTGAAGCTCACGGTACCCCCAATCGGTGGTCATTCTACTCACCCGGGAGGATGCGCTGTTCGGTCGCGCCCTGCCGCGCGGCCACCGCCGCCGGAGACGCGCGATCGAGCGCGGCGACACCGGTGGAAGCAAACGAGAACAAAGCCCCAAGTCCCTCGCATGAAGCACAACCGACGGATGTTGAGGCGAGATTCCATGTCCCACACATCCGATGGTCCATGTTCGGAAGGCTGGCGGGGTGGTGCCTTGACCTGGGTCAATCTTGCGGTGATTCGTTTGTGTCGTGGCGCGGGGCGCGCCCCCCGGGGGACTTGCGCCGGGATCGATCCAACACGGGCCTGAAAATGAATCGACGCGACTTCATCGCATTCTCCGCGGCAGCCGTGGCGGGCGGCACTCTGCCTCTTCCCGGCTATGCCGGCGTGCCCCGGCCATACGACTGGGACATGGCGCCGCCGATGACAAAGCGCGCCGAGTTCATTGCCTGGATGCAGGCCAACCGCGGTGAAGACCCACGGTATCTCGGACCGCGGTTCGACCGCTATCAATGGATGGTCTCCATCCATGACCTTTTCACCGATCGCGACAAGCGCGCCTTCCTGATGACGCCGCGCGAGGAGTTCTGCCTCGCGGCCAATCTGCCGCGCGCCTACGACATCGACTTTCTCGACATCGGCTTCGGGGTAACCATTTCGGGGCCGGGTCTGGTCGGCCGGATGACCAGTTCGATCGACGTCAAGCGCGGCGACAAGGTTCTCGAGATCGGAACCGGGTCAGGTTACGAGTCGGCCGTTCTCTCCAACCTTACCGACAGGGTTTGGTCGATCGAGATCGTCAAGCCCCTCTTCGAGCGCACCCGTCGCACCTATGATGCGCTCATCGCGCGCGGCTACACGGAGTACTCGGCGATCACCACCAGGCACGCCGACGGCTACTACGGCTGGGAGGAGAACGCCCCCTTCGACAAGATCATCGTCACCTGCGGCATCGACCACATTCCCCCGCCGCTCTTGCAGCAGCTGAAGGCCGAGGGCCTGATGGTGATCCCGATCGGACCGCCGGGAGCGCAGCACGTGCTGAAGGTCGTCAAGCACGTCGCCGCTGACGGCAGCATCGCGGTCGCGCGCTCCGACATCTACAACGGCCACGTTATACCGTTCGTGCCGTTCACCAACCTCGTCGCCGACGTCGTCAAGGGAACGCACAACCAGTAGGCGGCAGTCCGCCACGCCCGTGCCGGACCCGCCGCCGTCATGTCGGCCGCGCTAGGGAAGGAGGACGAGCGGGGTAAGCCACTGAAAATGCCGCAGGAGAGCGATGCCGTCGGCGACCGGATAGGCGAGGAGGAAGAAGAGCGAATCCACGAACGTGGTCCAGAGGATCGTCGGCGCGACGTTCAACCATTTTTCGTCTTGCCACCCCGAGAAGCGCGGAAATAGCCGGGGGACGCGGCGGCAATATTCCCGGAACGCTTCGCCATGGAGGGACTCCAGAACCTGCTCTTCCCGCTGCAGGAGAAGCCGGAAGAACAAGAAAGCCAGCAGGCCGTTCGTGATTGCGAGGGTTATCGAGCCAAATACGGCGAAGATTCCGACGGTGCCGAGAATCGAGAAAGCGTAGAGCGGATTGCGGGTGATCGAATAGGGCCCGCTCACGATCAACCGCCGCTCCTTGTGCCCGCCAATGTAAAGGGCACACCAGGTTCGGCCCGCGATGCAAAGGAGGATGAGGAGCCCGCCGGTCCGCTCGATGACCGCGCGCATGACGCTGTCGCGCGCCCACGGCGGCGCCGTCAGAAGTACCTCGGCGTAGCCGACCGGAAGAGCCGTCCAGACCAGCGCCTTGCGAAAAACCCGCACCGCTTCGACGCTCGGAACCAGCCAGGGCCGGAAAAGTCCACGCCGGGCGTTCATGGGAAAGGGGGCGTAGCGGCAGGTTTGGCTGGAAGCACCGTCACTGGCTCCTTCTCGGAGCGCCCGTCGCCGGGATCATCCCTGTGCCGCCGCCAGACAGCGCCATCCAGCCCTCCCGCCCGTTCCCAGCGCGCGCAAGTGCGACGGGAGTTACACGATGGACGACAGAATGATGACAACCACCATCGGCGCGCAAGCCCTCCGAATAGCGCCTTCGGGTACGGAGAACAGGCCGCGGGAGAGCTTATCGCGGGTGGCCGACCTGGAAGCAGCGCCACGACAAGGGGTCGTTCCAGTTGAGCGCCTTCGCGCGCAAGCCGGTCTTGCCGTATTGCAGGTCGCACGCGGCGTTGACCGAGATCGGCCGACGGTCATTGTTGTTCCGCTGGCAGGTCCAGTCGCCGGCCGTCTTGCCGACCAGGACCGATTTGAACTCGGAGCCGAAAGTCGTCTTGCAATAGTAGTTGAGGTTCACCCCGCCGAGGCCCTGGCCATAGCTCGGCGAGGCGGCAATCCCCGGTCCTCCCGAGATCACCAGAGCGGCCAGCCCGAAAGCGAGTACGTCGAACTTTGCCATCTCAATCCTCCCCTTATTGGTGAGCGAATGACTTCCGGTTGCGGCGACCTTCTGCTCTGCTCCCGGCGTCGGGAAACGACCGGCGACCTGCGCTCATCCGTTCAAGGCTTTGTACCCGCCACCGGCTCGCACATCAGCCCCCAGCGAACGCACTGCTTGCTTTTCGAGTTGGGCTTGTAGCCCTCGCAAACGAGAGTCCATTCTCCGCCCAACTGCGGCGCCGCGTACTGCTTGCAGGGTTTCCCGACCAGATCGAGCCGTGGCCCGGGAACCAGTGTCGACACGCTGGCGTCAGCGCTGCCAACGCCGAGCGGACCGAAAAGAGTTGCAGCGGCCAGGAAGATTGCGGAGACGGGTTTCATTGTGACTGCCTTTTGTTCAGCCTCACGTCGGTTCGTTCGGCCATTCCGGTGCGATGATCGATCGGTTATTGGCTCGCCTCGCGCTCGGCTTCGCCGGCGCCGGGATCTGGAAACAAGATCACGGGCCGCCCACGGGGACATCGACCCGGCCGGAATCCTACCTCTGTCACCCTCCCGCGTCATCGCACCAGGGCCAAGGCAAATTGATGCACCCTCTACCGACGCAAAGCCCTGAACTGCACCGGCGGGTGCGGCGGATGGCAGTGGTCCTGGCGCTCCTGCTCGGTGGGAGCTTGAGCGCCCGCGGCTCGAGCTCGTCGGATGGAGCGCAGTTCTTCAACCGCGACGACCTCTGGTACGTGGCACACGATCTCTGCCTCGCCGATCTAGAGAGGACGGGAAGTCCCCTGCCGTGCACCTTCGTCGATCCAGGGCGTGGCTTCGTGATCTTGCTGCCCGGGGCCGCGCATGGCCTGCTTGTTCCCACCCGCCGCATCAGCGGCCTTGAAAGCCCGGATCTATTGCAGCCCGCCGGACCCAACTATTGGGAATACGCTTGGGAGGCCCGCTCCTATCTGAGCAACGCAACCGGCGCGCCGCTGCCGAGAGACCTGGTTGGCCTCGCCGTGAATTCGGCGCAGGCCCGCACCCAGGATCAGCTCCACATCCACATCGGATGTCTGCAGCCGGAGGTCCGGGCGGCCCTGAAGCTAAGGCAGGACGCTATCGGCCCAACCTGGTCGAAGCGCCCGCTCGTCCTTGCCGGGCGGCGCTATTACGCAATGCGCATCAATGGGGAGACGCTCGCCGACGCCAATCCGTTCGCCCTCCTTGCCGACGGGATCCCATCGGCCAGGGCGGACATGGCCAGCCAGACCCTCGCGGTCGCGGGGGCCGAGTTCAGGGACGGACAGCCCGGATTCTACATCCTCACAAGCCGCAGCCTTCCGAACGATCCCGCCGCGAGTGAGCACTTGCTGGACTACGGCTGCGCGGGGCAAACGCCACGGAAATAGGCATTCACCGCTGGACTCGCGCCGTTGAGAAAACCAGCGACGTCCTGGCGCCGGTCAGAATGCACGATCGTTCGTTCAATCGCCAAGGCGGGGCAGTCGCGAAAGCACCCACTGCAACGGTCTGGGAACCCAGGCCTCGGTCACGAAATCATCATGCACGGCTTCAGGGTCGGTAGCGAGGAAGGTCACGCTCCCCCGGGCGAGCTTCTTTGGCTGAACCTCGGAGTATTCGATCCCCTTTGCGGCGAGCAACCGTTCCAGGTTGGCATTGCCGTCTCGTGAGGATTTCGAATAGGCGCTGAAGAAGAAGGCGCCGCCACGATGCGCCAGCCATCCGGCAAATTTGTCCTCCTCGGCGTAGATCGCATCGAGCAGCACGACGCCTCGGATGCGCTTGGCCGCTCCGCCAACCGCCAGCGCGTACGCCGCCGGATTGTAGCCGCCGCTGTAGGCTACCAGCACCACCGGAAGACGGGAAAACGCGGCGCGCGCGGCATCCGCTCCCCAGAGTGCGGCGATCCTGCCGGAGGCCTCGTCGAGGAACAGTCGAAAGAAACCTGGCGTCCAGAAGTTTCCGGCGCTCGAATCCTGGGCGTCGACGGCGAACTGCGGTGCCAACAGCACTGCGTTCAGTCCGGAAGCGGCGAGCTGGTCGGTGACCTGTTGCCGGCCGATGACGTCGCGCTCGAGCGTGGCGGCGTTGCCGTGAAAGTAGACAACGATGACTGCGGGCGCCTTCAGGTCAAAGCCCTTCGGGATGAATACCAGCACGCGCCGATCGTTGTAGGTCTCGTCCTGCCAATAGACACCGCCACGCCCGGATGTGTGTCCGGGCCGGCCGTTGTCGAGCACGTCGAGGAACGGCTTGTCTTTTTCCGGGATCATCCCCCGGTAGGGAAATGGCGTGTGACGGAACGGGACAAGCGCCAATCTTGCCGGGGACCTCGCGGGCTTGTTCGCGGCCTCTGCCCCGATGCCGATCGTCAGCA
Source organism: Hyphomicrobiales bacterium (assembly GCA_038323025.1). Classification (GTDB taxonomy): domain Bacteria; phylum Pseudomonadota; class Alphaproteobacteria; order Rhizobiales; family Kaistiaceae; genus JAFKKF01. The sequence continues at coordinate 2,584 of JBBQGL010000073.1, read as the reverse complement.
TCAGCGGGAGCGCAAGCAGCGCGCCGAGAATGCGCTGGATCGGTCCGGCCGTCACGACGGGATTGGCCCGCGCAAAGGCGCAGACGGCCGCAGCACCGCGAAGAAGGCAGGGACGGCGAGCAGGTAGGCCACGCTGCTCGCCTCGAGCACCGCGGCGAGGCCGAACGACGTGGCGACGACCGGCACTGCCGCCGCGCCGATAACCGAAAAGCAGCCGTTGATCCCCCAGGCCCAGACGAACATGCGGTCCTTTCGCAGGCGGGCGAGCCACGCCATCGCCGTCGCCATCGGGAACCCCATCAGGAAACTCGGCGGTGCGATGAGCAGGAAGCAGAGCCCAAGGCGCCAATGATAGGCGAAGCTCCCGAGCCAATCGAGAACCGGATCCAGGAACAGGCCGTAGACGGCGAGAAGCGCGGCAATAGCCACGAGCATGACCGGAAGAATCGAACGCGCCCGGTCGGCGATCCGGTCGGATAGCAGGCTACCGAGCCCGGAGAAGACCAGCATGCCGGCGATCAGGATTGAAGCGGAGATCGTCGGATTGGCCAGTGCCAGCGTAAAGCGGCTGATGAACCCGACCTCGACCATGATGTATCCGGCCCCGAGGCAACCGAAATAGAGGATCGTTCCGAGCTTGCCGCGGTAGCCGCTGAAGATCAGCCGCCACCCCTGCGCCAGCGGGATCAGGACCAGCGACACGCCCGCGATGCACGCGATAACCAGCGTTGCCCAGATAGCCAGGTATCCCCACTCGTCCTGGAAAAGGTCGAGGCGATCGAGTGTTCGGGGAAGGTCGGCGGGCCGGACATAAGCCGCAAAATACGGGCGGTCGTTGGTGAGAGCGCCGGTGTCGAACACGTACCGGGCCGCCAAATCGGGCCAACTGCCGTTGACCAGCGCATGCCAGGCCAGCCGCTGCAGCGTGGTGGACGGAAGCGCCTGGTCGGTGGCCCCGTCGCCCGCGGGGGCCGCGCCGGTCGGATCGATCTCACCCTGCGCCGGATCCGTTCGGGTCGCGGAAACGGTGGATCCGTTTCCGAAGATCGAGCCGCGGTAGTCATCGAGGATGGACGCGGCCGGGCCCGGATCGAAAGCGAAGCCGGGCGAATAGACCTCGTCGAAGGAGAGCGCGCGCGCAAGCTCGCGCAGCTTCGCAACCTCCGCCGCCGTGAAGCCGCCGTTCTTGTAGAGGACCGTTGTCGTCGCCAGGTAGCTGGAGATCGCGAAGAAAGAATCGGCGAGCCTCTGCGGAGCAACACTCCGCGCCGCCTCCACCATCGTTGCGTACAGCTTCAGAACGGACTTCGGCGGTTCCTCGCGGTTCCACAGGGTCACCGACAGGATGCCGCCGTCGGCGAGAGCCCCCATGTAGCTGGCCATCGCCTCGCGCGTGTAGCCGTATTTCTCGACGATCGCGTACCCGCCCGGATTGGACAGGCCGACCGAGTCGGCAAGGCTGAGGTCGACGATGTCGTAGCGGTCTGCTGTGTGAGCGAGGTAGAGCCGCCCTTCGTAGGGGACCACGCGCACCCTCGCATCGGCGAGGACGTCCCCGGTGAAGGCGCGCAGGCCTGTGTCTTGAAACGCCCGCAGCACGGCGGGATTGCTCTCTGCCACCGTCACGTCCGACGCGCCGCTGCGCAGGGCCACCATGGTCGAAATGCCGCCGCCGTATTGCACGACGAAGGTCTTCGGCTGTCGCTTCAGGGCGTAGGGGAAGTACATGGGCAGATAGCGGAAATAGTCGGTCGCGTTGGCGACCTCCCCGCGCATGATGCCTTCCGGTCCGTCGCCATCGACATACATGCCGACATAGGCGTTGGGGGGCAGTTCCGGCAGGTTGAAGGCGGCGTTGTCGGAAAGGCCCGGCGCGAAGTGCATGTACGAACTCGAGTACACCTGGATGTCGCCGAAGGGCGAGACATCGCGGTAGATGCGAGCCGCGTCCGGGAAGTTTCGGGCGTAGGCGACGCCCTTGTATTGCGACACGGCGAGGGCCGGCACGCCGAGGATTGACGGCAGGTAGGCGTAGCCGGCGAGCGAAAGAGCCGCCAATGCGACCAGGGCCGCCACCTCGCGCCGCTTGCCGGTCGCAGCGAACCACATGGCGCCGCCGAGTCCCCACAGGAGCAGGGGAACCGCGATCAGCGTCTCGGGTGCAAACGCGAACATGGCCGCAAGGACGAGCAGGCTGGCCAGTCCGGAGCCGACCAGGTCCGCAAAATACACCCGCCCGAACGCGGCCTGGCTTTTCAGAAAGACGACGCCGAGAAAGAAGGCACCGGCGATGAACGGCAGCAGGTAGAGCAGGAAGTTGGCGGCGAGACGCCATTTTTGCGCAGGATCCGAGACGATGAAGATCGGATTGAACGGCAATTGCTGAGCGATCAGGTTCGCCGCGACCGTCAACGGTCCGAAAAACGCGATGGCTGTGCCCGCCGCGCCGCGCCAGTGGCGATCGAACCAGTCCCGGCCGATGCACATGACGACGCTGGCGAGGCCGAAGCCGAGCATGGCCAGGCTGACCACCATCGATCCGAAATGCGCCCAGCTGCCGACCGCGAAGACCCGCATGATCGCG
>JBBQGL010000072.1:0-18666 GCA_038323025.1 Hyphomicrobiales bacterium | reverse complement strand
CTCATTGAGGAAGCGGTCGGCGTAGCTCGTCCACGGGACGAACTCGAACTTCATCTCGATGCCCGTCTCCTTGGTGAAGTCCTTGGACAGTTCGACCAGGGCATTGGCCGGGTCCCACGCGGCCCAGCAAAGCGTCAGGCTAGCGGCATCGGCTTTCTCGACAGTGGTCGCGGCGACGACGCCTGTCGCCGCCAACGCCATCGCGAGGCTAAAGAGCTTCTTCATATCGGCATACCTCCCGTTAGTGGTGCCATCGCGGAGCGGATCGCTGGCGATTCCGTATCCCGCGTCCTTCAGGGCCCTGCGGCCGAGAATCCCCAAGAAATGTGCGAATCTGCCCTGCAATGGCTGATATCAGTCATTTTTTGTTTAGCGATTTTGTTTAGTAGAAACTCAAATCACTAAACAACACAAGCGACGAGCGTTGCTGCGTCGCGGCAATTCGTCGTTGCGGTGCGAGAAAAAGGAGTCCGGAAGTCGCGGGAACGGAGAAGCGTACCGGATGGCAAAGCCTTGCAGTCAATTGCACGGATTTTCGCGAGCGATCCTTAGCGATGTTCCGTCAATGCGGCAGGGCGTCGCGATTTCGTTGGGCTGTAATGGGAGCCATGCTATCGTTCGGTCGATGTTCACACCGGCCAGGCGGGGAATTTGCCGGGTGACTGTCGGTTCGGGGAGGTTCTCGCATGCGTTTTCTGGCACGACTCGTCGTCGCGATCGGACTGGCGTTTGGCTTTGCCGCCGCGGCAAACGCGCAAATTCTTGAGCCCGGCAAGGACCGCGCCGGCGGCGACTACGCCAACATCCCGGGTACGCCCAACGCCAGCCAGTGCTCGAGTCTCTGCGACGGCCAGGCGCAGTGCGCGGCGTGGACATGGGTCGCCCCCGGGTTCCAGGGCCCGCAGGCCATATGCTACCTGAAGAACACCATCCCCGCGCAAAGCGCGAACGCCTGCTGCACCTCCGGGGTCAAGCTGGTGGGCGCCATCCCGCCCGGCGCCGGCCTTGGCAAGGATCGGCCGGGGTCGGACTACAATTCCTTGAACCTCGCCACGCCCTCCCCGCAGACGTGCGCCGCCGACTGTGCCGGAGACGCCGCGTGCAAGGCCTGGACCTACGTCAACCCCGGTATCCAGGGACCGCAGGCGCGCTGCTATCTGAAGAACGCGATCCCCGCTCAGGTGAGCAACTCGTGCTGCATCTCGGCGGTAAAGGCGTCACCGCCGCTGCCCCCCGGGGCGCAGGTGAACAAGGATCGCTTCGGGTCGGACTACAACAGCTTCGACCTCGGCTCGGCTGATCCGAACCTTTGCTACAATTCCTGCCAGGCCGACGGCGCCTGCGCCGCCTGGACCTATGTCAACCCGGGAGTGATGGGTCCGAACGCCAAGTGCTTCCTCAAGAACCCGGTGCCGGCAGCCTCGAACAATCCTTGCTGCATTTCGGGCGTGAAGGCCGTGCCCGCGCTGCCCCCAGGCGCGCAGGCCGGCAAGGACCGCTTCGGCTCCGACTACAACAGCTTCGACCTCGCCTCGGCCAATCCGAACCTCTGCTACAACGCCTGTCAGGCCGACGGCGCCTGCGCTGCCTGGACGTACGTCAATCCCGGCGTCATGGGACCGCAGGCCAAGTGCTTCCTGAAGAACCCGGCCCCGGCGGCGACCAACAATCCGTGCTGCATCTCCGGCCTCAAGGCCGGACCGCCGCTGCCTCCTGGCGCCCAGGCCAACAAGGACCGGCCCGGTTCGGACTACTCGGCTACCATTCTCGCCACGCCGAATCCGAGCCTCTGCTACAACGCCTGCCAGGCCGACGGGTCGTGCGCGGCATGGACCTACGTCAAGCCGGGCTTCCAGGGTCCCAATGCCAAGTGCTTCCTGAAGAGCCCGGCCCCCGCGGCGGTGAACAATCCGTGTTGTATCTCCGGCGCGAAGGCGGCGCCGCCCCTGCCCCCGGGCGCGCAGAGCAACAAGGACCGGCCGGGCTCGGACTACACCTCGATGGTGCTCCCCTCGGCCGATCCAAACCTCTGCTACAACGCCTGCCAGTCCGACGGCTCATGCGCGGCATGGAGCTACGTCAAGCCGGGCTTCCAGGGGCCCAATGCCAAGTGCTTCCTGAAGAACCCGGCTCCGGGCGCGGTGGTCAACAACTGCTGCATCTCCGGCAAGAAGGCGGTCGCGCCGCCGCCGCCTCCTTCGGGACCGTTTGAGGTCAACGTCAACCGTCCCGGCGGCGACTACATCGACTTCTCGTCCGGCGGCGCGCACACTGCGCTCCTCTGCCTTGCCGCCTGCGCCACCCAGCCCCAGTGCAAGGCCTGGACGTTCGTCAAGCCGGGCATCCAGGGGCCGCAGTCGCATTGCTGGTTGAAGTCGAGCGTGCCGACACCGGTCATCGACAGCTGCTGCACCTCAGGCGTGAAGTAGGCTGCAGCGATCCCGTTATCCGGCCGGTGAAAGCTGGCCGGATAGGGCAACGGGCGCCGGGGCCAACCCGGCGGAGAACCGCTCGGGACGCGAAGCGCGCATTCCGAGCAACGGATCGGACATCGCGTTGCCGCGAAAATCGGTCCAGCGCCCCAGCCCGTAGTCGAACAGTTTGCAGCGCGCGCAGACGTTTTCATATTCGGCCAGCGTGAAGGCCCAGACCACCACGTCCTGCTCCTCGACCGCGTCCTGCTTCGCCTGCAGCTGATAGAGCGGAACGCCGGGCGACACATGATGCGCCGTGTGCTCCATGATGTTGAGCACGACCTTCCTCAGCAGCCACGGGAAGACGACATGCACGGTGCCGTAAAGGGCGCCCCGCTCCCGCTTCCATTGCTCGACGTCGCGGTACCAGGCGACGCGATAGTGGGTGTGGTGCAGGAAGATGGCGACCGAGATCATCATGTTGAAGATCAGAAACGGCAGGACGATCGCCAGGAGAATCGCACTGAGCGCCGGCCGCCCCAAGGACGCGCCAAGCGCCCCGACGAACGTGGCGTAGCCTGCCAGAAAGCCCCAAACGAGCACTGTATCCAGCACCTGGGTCAGCGTAATCGTTCCAACCATCGAGCGGCGCGGCAGGATCTTCCGCTGGGCCCAGATCTCGAACAGGTAATAGAAGAGGACCCCGCCCGGCTCGCGATAGGCGCGGTATTTCATCCGCCGGAACAGGCTGCCTTTCGCATACTCTTCGGGGCTCCACGGGATCCACGCGTAGTCCATGCCCTTGATGTTGTTGAAGCGATGGTGGCGGCCGTTGTGCTCCCGTTCCCACAGGCTGAAAACGTGCAGCGCGGGCAGGAAGGCGATGCGGCCGATCCAGGCGTTCAAGCGGCGCGACGGCGTGAAGCTCTGATGGCAGGCGTCATGGCCGATGACGAACAGCATGACGACCAGAAGGCCGCTGAGCGGCACCAGCAGCATCAGTTCGGGGCCTTCGCGCGTGAGAATCGCCGCGGTCACAGCCGCGTACAGCCCGAGCACGACAAGGAAGAGAGCTAACGGAAGCGCAAACTCGCGTTGGACGGATTTCACCCGCGGTCCTGACCGGACCCGTGCCGCTCTTCGACGATGTTCACCATGACGCAATGTAGCCTTGCACGGCGCGCACGAGCAAGCGAGCGCGTCAAACGGGACAGGCGGGGCACAATCGCCTTTCGATTTCGATGCAATTGGCAGCAAATGGCTTTCAAGCGTGTCGGCCCTAGCTAATCCTCATCCGCTTTCTACATGCACTGCGGATCGAAATCGCGATTTGCGGTGACAGGAGGATCTGATGGCGACGAAATTCAAGGGAATGCTGGCCGGGCTGATGCTCGGCCTGGCCGCGATGAGCGCGGCTGCGGCCGCCGACAAGGTGGTCGTCGGCTCGAAGATCGACACCGAGGGCGCGCTCCTCGGCAACATCATCGTGGCGGTGCTCGAGCACGCCGGCATCCCGGTCGAGAACAAGGTTCAGCTCGGTCCCACCAAGATCGTGCGCACTGCGTTGACCTCGGGCAGCATCGACATCTATCCGGAATACACCGGCAATGCCGGGTTCTTCTTCGGCGTCGATTCGGACCCCGCCTGGAAGAACGCCGACGCCGGCTACCAGAAGGCAAAGAGCCTCGACGCGGCCAACAAGATCGTCTGGCTGACCCCGGCGCCGGCCAACAACACCTGGGCGATCGCGGTCAGGAAGGACCTCGCCGAGCAGAACAAGCTCGTCACCCTCGATGATTTCGGCAAGTGGGTGGCGGGCGGCGCCAAGGTCAAGCTCGCCGGCTCGGCCGAGTTTGTCGAGAGCCCGGCGGCCTTGCCGGAGTTCCAGAAGGCCTATGGCTTCACCCTCACCGCCGACCAGCTCCTGGTTCTCTCCGGCGGCGATACGGCGGCGACCGAGAAGGCCGCGGCCGAGGGCACCTCGGGGGTCAACGCCGCGATGGCCTACGGCACCGACGGCCAGCTCGCCGCGCTCGGCCTCGTCGTCCTTACCGACACCAAGGGCGTGCAGCCGGTCTACGAGCCGGCGCCGACGATCCGCGCCGAGGTTCTCGCCAAGTACCCGAAGATCGCCGATCTCCTCGCCCCGGTCTTCCAGTCGCTCACCCTGGAGACGCTGCAGACCCTCAACGCCAGGATCGCGGTCGAAGGCACCGACGCCAAAAAGGTCGCCGTCGACTACCTCACCGAGAAGGGATTCCTCAAATAGCTGAGGCATCGCCAGATCGGCTGCCGCGGGCGGGAGGACCAGCGGCGGCTTTGCAAGAGCGGGACGGACGGGTCGTCGAGAATCCCGTCCTTCTGCTTCTGCTCACCGTCGCGCTCGCCGGTGCGCTCGGGCTGGGGTTCGTCGGATTCGCGCCGAACCGTATCCTGTCGCCCCGGTCGCTCGCGCTGTGGGACGCGGCCGATCCGGTCCTCCTCGGTGCGATCCTCGTCGGTTTCGGCATCGCCCTCGCATCCACCTTTGGATGGCCGCGTCGCGGCCATGACGTCGCGGCGTTTCTTGGCGGGTCGCTGATCCTGGTTGCAACGGTTCTCGCGGCCGGAGAGGTTGCGACAGCGCTGGTCCCGACGGCGAAAAGCTCCGCGGCCCGGGTATCCCTCGGCGGAGCGTTCTGGGTGATGGCGTTGACGTCATCGCTGGCGATGGCCGAGGCGCTCCGCCGCGCCGGGATCGAGCGGCCGGGGCGAATCGGCGTCGCCGCCGTTTTCGTCGCCGGCTTTGCGGCACTCGCCTACCTCGGCTGGTACGACGATCTCTCCATCGCCCGCGAATGGGCGAACCGGCGTGCCCAATACTCCGTCGCGTTCGACGAGCATGTTCGGCTGGTCGCCACCGCGCTGGTCGTCTCGCTCCTGATCGGCGTGCCGCTCGGCGCCCTGACGACGCAGCGGCCGCGTTTCGCCGGCCGCGTCTTCACAGTCCTGAACCTCGTCCAGACCATCCCGTCGATCGCGCTCTTCGGCCTGCTGATCGGGCCGCTCACCGCGCTCTCCAACGCCGTGCCCGGACTCGCGGCGGCAGGCGTGCGCGGCATCGGCTTCACGCCGGCCCTCATCGCCCTCGTCCTCTACAGCCTGCTGCCGATCGCCCGCAACACGCAGGTCGGACTGCTCGGCGTACCGCCGCGCGTGATCGACGCCGCGCTCGGCATGGGCATGACCGGTTTCCAGATCGTCACGCGTGTTTCCATCCCGCTCGCCCTGCCCGTGCTGCTGGCAGGGCTGCGCATCGTCACGGTCCAGCTCATCGGGCTGGCCGTCGTCGCGGCCCTCATCGGCGCCGGCGGCTTCGGCAGCTTCGTCTTCCTCGGCCTCGGTCAGACGGCCACAGACCTCGTCCTCCTCGGCGCGCTCTCGGCCATCGCCTTCGCCCTCGTCGCCGATGCCGGCCTGCGCCTCCTCACCGTCCTCGTCGCACGGGTCGAAGGGCAATGATCTCTTTCGAGCACGTCACCAAGACCTACGAGGGGCGGAAAGCCCTCGACGATGTCTCGATGGTAGTGCAAAGCGGGGAATTCTGCGCTTTCGTCGGCCCTTCCGGCGCCGGCAAATCGACGCTGCTCCGCCTGGTCAACTGCCTCATAAAGCCCGACTCGGGAACCATCGAGTATGACGGCGACGACGTGACCAAACTCGACCCGGTGGTTCTCCGCCGGCGCTTCGGCTACGTCATCCAGTCGGTCGGTCTCTTTCCTCACTGGACCGTGGCAAAAAACATCGCGACCGTGCCGCGCCTCCTCGGCTGGCCGCGGAAGAAGATCGACGACCGCGTCGAGGAACTGCTCCTCCTCGTCGATCTCGCGCCCTCGGAATTCCGCGATCGCTATCCGCGCCAGCTCTCCGGCGGCCAGCAGCAGAGGGTGGGAGTCGCGCGGGCGCTCGCCGCCGATCCCTATTGCCTGCTGATGGACGAACCCTTCGGGGCGCTCGACGCCGTAACCCGGCACGCCCTGCAGGGCGAATTGGCGCGCATCCAGAAGAAGACCGGCAAGACGGTGCTTCTCGTCACCCACGACGTCGACGAGGCCATCCGCCTCGCAACGCGCATCGCGGTGATGGCGAATGGACGCCTCGTGCAATACGCGACGCCGGAGGAGATCCTTGCCGCGCCGGCCGATCCCTTCGTCGCATCGCTGTTCGGCGGCGAAGCGGCGAGCCTGAGGTTGCTGAAGGTCCGGCGCGTGGGCGATTGGGCCGTGGCCGATGGCGCTCCGCCGGTGCAATCGATCGGCCCGGACGAGACGCTGGAAAACGCGCTTGCGCGCATGTTGGGCAGCGGCCTCGATGCGCTGGCGGTGTCCGACCCGGGCGGCGGGCCGAAGCGCGTCATCCGCCTCGATGATCTGGTGCGGAGAACCCGGTGACGGTCTTGCCGCGACGTTTCGGCGCCGAAGGGCGGGCGGCGATCCGCGCCACGGTCCTGCTTATGGCGCTCATCGTCATGGCCCTCGCCATGTCGGCATTGGTGCCGCTTTTCCACGCGGCGTTCCCCGAACTCGAGCGGCCGGTCTACACGCGCGCCGGGTTCATGATGCTGCTTCTCTCGCACATTGGCCTGGTCGCCGCCGCCAGCCTGCCGGTGATCCTTGTCGGCGTCGGCGTCGGGATCGCGGTGACCCGGCCGGGAGGGCGTGAATTCGCCGGAATCGTCGACACGATCACCGCCATCGGCCAGACCTTTCCGCCGGTCGCGGTCCTCGCCATTGCGGTGCCGCTCATTGGCTTCGGTGCGGCGCCGACGATCATCGCGCTGATCGTCTACGGCGTCCTCCCGGTCGTCGACAACACCGTTGCCGGGCTTCGTTCGAGTCCGCCCTCGGTGATCGGCGCCGCCGACGGGATGGGCCTGACCGCCCGCCAGAAACTATTCTCGGTCGAACTCCCGCTCGCCGCACCGGTCATCGCCGCCGGCATCCGTACCTCGGTCACCATCGCCATCGGCACGGCAACCATCGGCTCAACGGTGGGCGCGCTCACCCTCGGCTCGCCGATCATCGAAGGGTTGAGCGGGTCGAACACGGCCTACGTCGTGCAGGGCGCGGTGCTGGTAGGGTTGCTTGCCGTGACGGTCGATCAGTTCTTTGCATGGCTCGATGCACGCCTTCGCCGCCACGAACTGAACCAGACTTGAGCGGGGGGCCGCTACTCGAGCGTCTTCAGGTATTCGATCAGGTCGTCGATCTGCGCCGGGTCGAGCCTGAATTGCGGCATCGACGGATGGCCGGTGACGATCCCTTCGGCCAGCGCCTCGGCCAGATCCTCCACCGGGTAGCGGTTGTGGAGGGTCCGGAACGGCGGGGCAACCGGGAGTGGGCTGAGGCCGGCGGCGCCTGTCGCATGGCACATGGCGCAATTGGTACGAGCGAAGAGCTCACCGCGCTGGGCGCCAGGGGTGAGAGCCATCGCGGCCTGTGCAGACAGGAGCGCCGTGGCGATCGCCAGAAACCCGCGGATCATGACCGGTCTCCAAATACGTTGGGCATCGCTGATCGCAAATCCCCGGAGATAGCGCCTTGATCCAGCGCAAGCCGCCGCCGCGGCGGGTTCAGGCGCCGCCGGTCGCGGAAGCGCAATCAGTCAATCGACCGGGCTGCGCACCACGTAGACACCCGCCGCTGTGATCATGACCATGCCGGCCAGCGTCCACAGGTCGGGAACGGCATGGAAGACGATCATGCCAAAGATGGTCGCCGCGATGATCTGCACGTAGCTGAACGGCGCCAGCAGTCCCGCGGAGGCGTATGCAAAGGCGCGCACCATCAGGGCCTGGCTAACCCCGAAGACGATCCCAAGCGCAATCATCAGGATCCATGCGCTATCGCTGAGCGGCGGCCAGGCGAAGACCGCGATCGGGGTCGTGACGAAAAGGCCGACAGCCAACGTCCATGCCAGTGTCGTGTCCGCCTTCTCGCCGGTCGCCGCGAGGCGCCGCGTGAGCAGCTGAAACAGGGCATAGAAGACGGCCCCGGCGAATGGGAATATCGCGTATTGCGACAGATTCCCAAAGCCGGGGCGAGCGACGAGCAGGACGGCGGCGAAGCCGATGGCGACAGCGATCCAGCTGGCGGGGCGAACCCGCTCGCCGAGCAGCGGGCCGGAGAGCGCCACCACCAGAAACGGCGCGGCGAAGAGAATGACCGTAGCATCCGCCAGCGGCAGGTAACTGACCGCAACCACCATGCAACCGCCGATGAGGAGCGGCGCAACCCCGCGGACGATTTGCAGGCCCGGCCGCGCGGTCCGGAACAATCCGCCCCAATCCGCCGGCCGGTACGTCGCCAGGAGCACCGGCAAGGCGAGCGCATACCTGGCCACCAGGATCTGTCCCACGGACTGGGTATCGGCGAGCACCTTGCTCAATCCATCGAGGACGGCAAAGAGCGATACGGCGAGGATCAGGAGAACGATCCCGCGCAGGGGATTGCGATCGGCGTGTGGCGCGGCCATCGTTTTCTTTCGCTTGTGCGGTGACTGGCCATTGCCCGCCGCCAACGATTCGCGCGGGCCCTTCTAATCGCTCGACCGTGATATCGGAAACGCCGCCCCGGCGCATCGCACGTTTCCGGAAATTTCGAGCGGGCGCGGAAGCTCCTACTTCTCGGTCGCGATCAGCCCGCGAACGAACCAGCGCTGCATGAGGATCACCACCGCGAGCGGCGGCAGCATGATGATCAGCGTTCCGGCCATGGCCACGTTCCAGTCGGGTATGCCGAACGCGTCCGGAATAAGCTCGCGCAATTCCATCACCGCCGTGCCGTGCGAGGAGTCGGTGGTGACAAGCAGCGGCCAGAGATACTGGTTCCAGGCCCAGACGAACATGATCGTGGCAAGCGCCGCGATGTTGGTGGTCGACAGGGGAATGAGGATCGCCCTGAGGAAGACGATCGGGCCGGCGCCGTCCACCTTCGCCGCCTCAACCAGTTCGTTCGGGATCGTCATGAAGAACTGGCGGTAGAGGAACGTGCCGGTGGCGGTCGCGATCAGGGGAAGAATGAGCCCGGTATAGGTATTCAGCAGTCCCCATTGCAGCGCAATGCGGTAACCGGTCAGGGACTCGACCAGCGACGTGATGCCGGTGACGTCGAATATGCTCTGGTAGGGGCTGAGGGCATTGGCAGCGACCGCATAGGTCGGCACGATGCGGACTTCGAGCGGCAGCATCAGCGTGATGAAGACCAGCCAGAAGATCACGACCCGGCCGCGGTAGCGGAAGAACACCAGCGAGAACGCCGAAAGCGCCGCGATCGTAACCTTGCCCAGCGCCACGCCCCCGGCAAAGACGACGCTGTTGACGAGCTTGTGTCCGAGATCGGCGCGCACCCAGGCCTCGGCGAGGTTCTTGAGAAAATCGTGTCCGGGGGTAAGCGGCATGGGCACCTGGTTGACGGTGCGCAGGTCGTGCGTCGCCGCGATCGCGACGATGGCGAAGGGCGCCAGCGCCGCGAGGAGCGCGAGGAACAGGATCGCCTGGGTAAACAGATTGAGGATCGGCGTGCGCTCGACCATTCACCGCCTCACTTGTAGTGGATGCGCCGCTCGACGAAGCGGAACTGCACCACCGTGAGCACGATCACGAGCAGCATCAGGATGATGCTCTGGGCGGCGGCGCCGGAGTAATCGAGGCCTTTGAACCCGTCGAAATAGATTTTGTAGACCATGAGGTTGGTGGCTCTGGCCGGGCCGCCCTGGGTCATGATGTCGACGATGCCGAAGCTGTCGGTGAAGCTGTCGGTGAGATTGATCACCGCGACGAAGAATACCGTCGGCATCAGAAGCGGGAGCTGGATCAGGCGCGCCCGCTTGGCGAAACCGGCGCCGTCGAGAGCCGCCGCCTCGAGCAGCGCCTTCGGAATTGCCTGCAGGGCGGCGAGGAAGAAGATGAAGTTGTAGCCGATATATTTCCACGAAAACGCGACGACGATGCAGATCATCGCGTCAAGGCCGTGCATCGAGGGATTCCACAGGCCCGGCCAGAGCCGGTTGACGAAGGCGAGAAAGCCAGCCTCCGGCGCGAGGATGAAGCGAAAGGCCATGCCGAGCGCCGGGGCGGCGATGGCGAACGGCCACACCAGGACCGTGCGGTAGATACGCCATCCGCGCACTTCGCGGTCGACGAGCAGCGCCAGCAGCAGGGCGATGGCCATGCCCACGGTCGTGCTGGAGGCGGCGAAGACGATGCTCTGCCAGATCGAGCCCCAGTAGACCGGGTCGGAGAGCATGGCGGTGAAGTTGGCGAGGCCGACCCAGGCATTGCCGCCACCCCACGGCTGCTCCAGCGTGAAGGCCCAGTAGAGCGCCTGCGCGGTCGGCCAGTAGAAGAAAGTGAAGATGAGGAGGAGTTGCGGAACGATCAGCAGGACGCCGATCCAGCGCTCGGTGAAATATACCCGGCGTTCGGCCTCCGCTCGTGCCCGCTCGCGTCGGCGGATTCTCGCGCCGAGCCGGCCGAACACGCCGACCCCCGGCAGGAACCGGGGGTCGGCTGTTTCGGTGCCGCTGTCAGCGACCATCTCCGCTGGCTCTAGAGCAGTTCCTTGCCCTTGTAGGTCTCTTCGAAGCGGCGAAGGATCGTGTTCCCGCGCTGCACCGCTTCGTCGAGGCCCTGCTGGACCGTGGCCTTGTTGGAGAAGATCTCCTGCAGGCCGTTCGACAGTTCCCCGCGGATCTGCAGGAAGTTGCCGAGGCGGATGCCGCCCGGGCCCGAACCGGCCGGGTCGACGCTCAACTGGGCAATCGCGGTCTCGCGCCCCTTGTACGGCGCCTTGTCGTAGAAGCCGTTCGCCTTCATGAAGTCGAAGCCGGTCTTGGTCACCGGGATGTAGCCGGTGACGGTCGACCAGAACAGCGCCTGGTCCGGCTTGGCGATGAAGTTCAGGAATGCCGCGGCCGCCTTGTACTCTTCCGCCGTATGGCCCTTCAGCACCCAGAGCGACGCGCCGCCGACGAAGGAATTGTGCCGCGTCGTGCCGTCATAGACCGGCAGCATGGCGACATCCCAGTGCATGCTCGGATCGGCGGTGCGGCCGATATTGCCGTGGTCGCCGACCGAGGTCAGAGTCATCTGGCAGTGGCCGGAGGCGAATGCGGTGACATAGTCCTCGCCCGTGTTCTTCGACTTGATCTTGGCGAGGCCCTGATCGTACCAGCCCTTCAGATCGGTCACGAACTTCACGAACTTGGTCTTGTTGAAGGTGAGCTCGGCGTCGAGGCCGCCGAAGCCGTTGTTCTTGGTCGAGATCGGCTCGCCGTGGACGGCCGAGAACTGCTCCATCAGCTGCCAGCTTTCATCCTGGCTGATGTCGAAGCCGAGCGGGCAATCATAGCCGGCATCCTTCAGGGCCTTCATGTCGGCAGCGGCTTCTTCCCAGGTCTTCGGAGCCTCGCTCTTGCCGATCTTCTGGAAGGCGTCCTTGTTCCAGTAGAGGAGCGCGGTCGAGGAATTGAACGGGAAGGAGAACATCTGCCCCTTGCTGCTCGCGTAGTAGGCGCGAATGCCGGGGAAGTAGTTGTTCCAGTCGACCTTGTAGCCGTTGTCTTCCATCAGCTTGTAGGCCGGGTAGTAGGCGTCTGAAAGCATGAGGTCGAGCGTGCCGACGTCGAAGACCTGCACGATGGTCGGCGGCTTGCCGCCGCGATAGGCGGCGATCGTGTTCTGCACGGCGGCGTAATAGGAACCCTGGCTCGTGCACGCGATCTCGTAATCGGCCTGCGAGTCGTTGAAGTGCTGGCACACCTCCTGGACGCGCTTGCTGATGTCGCCGCTGTTGCCGTACCAGAAGTCGATCTTCACCTTGTCGGCCGCCGCCGGGCCCGCCGCCAGGGAGGCGAGCGCGAGCAGGCCGGTTGCCGCAATCACTGTCTTTCTCATGACCGATCTCCGCGAGAGGTTGAGACTGTCCGCAAGGACGCTTACTCGTCAGCGCTCTAGGACGGTCGGATGACGGCGCGATGAAGCGCTTCCGACAGACTCGTGAACCCGCGTCGCCATCCACAGCCACGCGCTATCGGTCATCGATCTGTCGCCGAATCGACCATCGCTCGGGCGGAATCGCGTTGTCGGGAGACGCCATCCCCCTAACCCCTTGGCAGGAGGCCAGAACCGACTTATCGCTTGGCCAAGGCATTGCCGCCGGTCACAACCCTCGGCCATCCCGGCAGGGGTGGCGGCGGCACGATGCCGCTGTTGGTTCGCGTGAGAGGATGAACTAGTGAGCGCCAGGGCCCGCATCGGAATTATCGGCGCCGGCTGGTGGGCGGTCGCCAACCACATTCCGGTCCTGAAGATGTTCGCCGATTGCGAGATCGTCGCCGTCAACCGGCTCGGCAAGGCCGAACTGGCCGAAATACAGCGCACCTTCGGCATCGCGCACGGCTTCGAGGACTATCGCGAGATGCTCGACAAAGTGCCGATGGACGGCGTCGTCGTAGCTTCGCCGCATGTTTTGCACTTCGAGCACGCCAGCGCCGCCCTCGAGAAGGGTTGCCACGTGCTGGTGGAAAAGCCCCTGACAACCACCGCGGCCGATGCCCGCGCGCTGGTCGCCCTCGCCGGAAAGGTCGGACGCGAGATCGTCGTCGCCTACGGCTGGAACTTCAAACCGTGGACCGAGCAGGCCCGCAAGCTCGAACCGCGCGTCGGTCACATCGAGCACGTGGTCCTGCAGATGGCAAACGCCCTGGAGGATCTGTTCGCCGGTCAGCCGATGAAGGAGACCGAGGGTGCCATGTTCCGCCCGCCGGCCTCGACCTGGGCCGATCCGAAGCGCGCCGGCGGCTTCGGCTGGGGGCAGCTCGTCCATGCCCTCGGCCTCCTCTTCCGCATCACCAGCCTGGCGCCCGCCGAGGTCTTCGCCGTGACCGGCAAGTCGCCGGCCGGCGTCGACTTCTACGACGCCGCGATCGTGCGTTTTGCCAACGGCGCCACGGCGTCCCTGTCGGGATCATCCACGGTGCCCAAGGGCCAGGCAGTGCAGATCGACCTGAGAATCTTTGGCTCCGCCGGCATGCTGGTCCTCGACATCGAGCGCGAACGACTGGAGCTTCGCCGCCGCGACGGCATCGACACAGTGGTGCCGATGAAGCCGGGCGATGGCGCCTATACCTGCGACGAGCCGCTCCGCGTGCTCGTCGATCTCTGCCGCGGCATCGAGACGCTGAACGGCGCGCCCGGAATCACTGGCCAGCGCGCCATCGAGGTGCTCGATGCCATGTACCGTTCCGCCGCCAGCGGCCGCATGGAGAAGGTATGAGCAAGACGACGGGGCGCGCCCCCTCAGTCGGCTTCGCCGACCGCACCGGCTCCTCCCCCGTGAAGCGGGGGGAGGGGGACCATGCGACGTATGCTGGAGGGGACATGAGCAAGGACCTGCGCAACGGCGGCCTCGATCGCCTCACCGTCGAGGACATCCTCCAGCCGGGCTTTTCCACTCCGTGGGATGCCCCGACGATCCCGCCGTACCCGTTCACCTTCCGCAACGTGGAAGTGCTCACCCTGGTCTGGCGGACGACGGAGGCGGCCGTCGCCCGCGTCCTGCCGCCACCGCTGGAAGCGGCAAGCGATGTCGTCATCGCCCACATCTACAAGATGAACGATACGGACTGGCTCGGTCCCTACGGCGAGTCGAACGTCTCGGTCGGCTGCCGCCTGCCCTCGGCGAGGCTCGCCGGCTCCTACTCGCCTTACCTGTTTCTGTCTTCAGACGTCGGCGTGGCGCACGGTCGCGAGGTGCATGGCCAGCCGAAAAAGCTGGGCGAGCCCAAACTCGAGTACCGCGGCGATCTCGTCGTCGGGACCGTCGCGCGGAACGGCATCGACATCGTCACCGGTACCATGGCCTACAAGCAGCGCGCCGACGAGATCGCCAGCCTCAGCCGGCATTTCGATTTTGCCGAGAACATCAACCTGAAGGCGGTCGACCATCTCGACGGCCGGCCCGCCATCCGCCAGCTTACCGCCCGGCGCCTCGCCGACGTCGTCGTCCACGAATGCTGGAGCGGACCCTGCACGGTTGAACTCAGGCCGAACGCCCAGGCCCCGGTCCATCGCCTGCCGGTAGTCGACATGCTCGACGGCTTCCATTGGCGCGCCGATTTCACGCTGCGGCCGGGCCGCATTGTTCATGACTATCTGGGAGAGCAAGCACAATGGCCAACTACGCCTGGGTCCTCGAAGTCCGTCCCGGCTACGAGGAAGAGTACAAGACGCGGCACGACGAAATCTGGCCGGAGATGACCGCGGCGCTGAAAGCCGCCGGCATCCGCAACTACAACATCTTCCGTCACGGCCTGACGCTCTTCGGCTATTTCGAAACCGACGACCTCGACCGGACCATCGCGATCCTGGCGAAGGACCCGGTCAACGCGCGCTGGAGCAAGGCGATGGCGCCGTTGATGAAGATCGAGGTCGACGAACGCCGGGGAAACTTCCCCTTCCTGCTCCCGATCCAGTTCCACATGGATTGAGGTGACACGTCGCGGGCAACGCTATGCCCGCGACACGGCGTTCCACCAGAGGGTCCGGTAGGCCTGCGCCCGGTCGTCCCAGTAGAGGTGCGTCAGGACCCGGCGTCCCGGCTGATAGGCGCCCTCGTCGCTCCAGTCGCCGAGGAGCATTGGCTGGGTCGCGCCCCGGACGATAACCTTGGCGGTTCGCCCAAGGCCCAGCCGGAAGAGGAACCTTTGGCCCTTCGGCCTGCCCTTCAGCAGGCGGGTAAAACGGAGCCGCGCCACCCCGTTCTCGACCGAGATGACACGCGCGTAGCCGGCAAGGTCGGCTCGGCTGAGGAGCTCTTCGTCGGAGAGCGGAGTGGTGACCACGGAACCTCCAGGGCTGAACCGCGCATCAGCGACCGGAACCGCCAGCCGCACGGCGATAGTGCCACTGGCCGGTGAGGAACGCCCGGCCAGTTTCTGCGTTCTGGTGTCGGCGCAGCCTCGCGGTTGCGTCCGCCCGCCGGGCGCTGATCCACAAGCCCCGCGGGTGCCCGGCGGGCGTCATTGCTTGCGGCGAACGCCAACGGCGTATTTGCCGCCGCTCATGCAAGCGCTTCCGTTCTTGCCAGTAAGAAATTGATTGATCTAAGTTTTTCGATCATCAACGTATTCGGCCTCCGCAATTTCCCCAGCACTCGCCGGAGCAGGACCGCGAGGTGCGCTTCATCCACATCGCGAGTCGAGCCCGGCCACTTGTCCGCCCACCAGCCCTTCCAAGCGGCTTGGACCTGATCGAAGTGAAATTGTGATCACAGACGACGACTTTAGAAGGCGTATTTGTTCCGCCTATATAATACACTTTTCCGCGATCGAAATATTATTCAATTATTTACTCGGTTTTCTCGAAATAGAATCAAAGATATTGGCAGATGATCTCCCGGCGGCAGGAACGAAAGACTGATGAGCTCGTTAGCCCTGTGAGCCTGGCAATGAATTGCGGGCCATAACCACGGAGATTTTCATGAAGCTCACCTATCTGTCCGCAATCGCGGCCATCACCCTCTCCCTCGCGGCCGGCTCGGCCTTCGCGGCCAGCAGCAACGACGACGGCCAGGGCACCACCAACACCCAGCTGAACTCCACTGCGCCGACATCGCCCTCGCCGATTACGACCAGCAATGGCAACGGCGCTGGGACGACGAACTCCGCCACCCAGCAGATGACCATCGGGACGGCAATGAACGGCGGCACCACGTCCGAGGCGCGCGGCACGTTCTTCACCGGCCTCGCTCCCGCGGACAAGGCCTCGGTGCGCGCAAGCTGCAAGACCGGCATGGATTCGAAGAAGCTGTCGGCCGACGAGATGAGCTTCTGCAAGACCATCGCAAAGTAGTCACCGACCACCGTTTCAATCTCAAAGGGAAGGCAGGTTGCCTTCTCTTTTTTTGTGGATTTCCGCCAACCCGGACGGGAGCGGCGGACCTACGCGCCTGATAAGGCGCTGTCCTGCGGGAACCGGTTTTGAGCGCCGCATGGGTGTCGTCCGGGTCGCTTCACGGCATCCGGTTTACCGCCTTGTCGTCCTTGCCTAATATCCAGCCACGGAGACCTGTCGACCAGCCTCGCACTCTCGACCGGCGTTGACGGAGGCTTTACGGCATGACGCTGTTGTTCGTTCCGGTCTTCGCGCGGCTCGCAACGCTGCTCGACGGCTTCGGCATCACGGTCTTCATCGCCCTGATTGCGATCGTCTTGAGTATGGCCGTCGGGCTGGGACTGGCCTTTGCCCGGCGCTCCGGTTCACGGCCGGTGCGCTGGCTGGCGGTGGCCTACATCGACGTGTTCCGCAACACGCCGTTTGTGGTGCAGCTTTTCTTCTTCTATTTCGGCCTGCCGGAGCTCGGCATCTACATCGATGCGATCACTACCGGGATCGTCGCTCTCAGCCTGGCCGCCGCCACCAACACGGCCGAAGTCATGCGGGCGGGGATGGACAGCGTCGAGCGCGGGGTCATCGAGGCCGCCCGCGCCTACGGACTCTCGCCCTTCCAGCAATACCGCCATGTCATCCTGCCGATTGCCTTCCGCTTTGCCATCCGGCCGCTCGGCAGCGTGTTCGTGAACCTGATCCTGACCACCTCCGTGCTCTCGACCATCACCGTCAATGACCTCATGTCGCGCGCCGAGACCGTCGCCTCCGACACGTTCCGGCCCTTTGAGGTCTACCTCGTCGTCCTTGTGTTCTATTGGCTGGCGACCTTCGCGGTCTCGATGGTGGTCAACCTGATCTCCGCCCGGTGGGTGCGGCGTTCCTCCGACCGGCCGCCGGCGCGGTAACCGCGATGTACAAGAACACCGCTCTCAACTGGAACGACGGGCTCCTCCTGCTGCAGGGGCTCGGCATGACGATCTTCATTTTCTGCGTCAGCTTCTCCGCCGGAACGCTGATCGGCTTCTGCCTCGCGCTCATTCGCCAGCGCCGCGTTCCGGTCCTCGCCCAGCTGACCGTGGTCTACGTCGAGCTCTTCCGGAATTCTCCGCTTCTCGTCCAGCTCTTCCTCATCTTCTTCGGGGCGCCTTCGGTTCTCGGCACCCGTCTTACCCCGCTGGAGGCCGGCCTGATCGCCCTCAGCATCAACACCGGCGCCTTCATGACGGTCATCGTCCAGTCGGCGATCGAGGAGATCCCGCGCGGCCAGTGGGAGGCGGCGCGCGCTTACGGTCTCGGCTATTTCGCGACCATGCGCTACGTGATCATGCCGCAGGCCATACGCGCGATTATCCCGCCGGCCGTCAGTCTCGCGGTCGGCCAGTTGCAGGTCTCCTCGCTGGTCTCGATCATCGGAGTGGTCGAACTCACCAAGATAGGCACCAACCTCAACCTGCGGACTATTGCTCCCTTCAAGATCTGGCCGATCGTGGCAATCGGCTATTTAATCGTCTCCAAGCCGTTGTCGATGCTCGCTGACTGGACCGAGGCACGGCTGAAGGCGCGCGGCGCCCGCGGCATCGGACTGGACGGCGCGCCGTGATCGAGGTCGAGCACGTCAGCAAATCGTTCGGCACGGTCGAAGTCCTGAAAGATGTTTCGGTCAACTTCGCCGACGGCGAGGTCGTGGCCGTGATCGGCCCGAGCGGCGGCGGCAAGAGCACTCTGATCCGCTGCATCAACGGTCTTGAGCCGCTCACCAGGGGCGACATAAGGGTGGACGGCAGATCGGTGCGCGACCGCTCCGCCCTCACCAGGATCCGGACGTCGTCGGCGATGGTGTTCCAGCAGTTCAACCTCTATCCGCACATGACCGCGCTCGCCAACATCAGCCTCGCTCCGACGGTCGTCCTGAAGCAGCCGCGCGCCGTGGCCGAAGCCAAGGCGCGCGACCTCCTCGCCATGGTTGGGCTTGGCGATCGCGCCGACGCTTACCCGGCACAGCTGTCCGGCGGCCAGTAGCAGCGCGTCGGCATCTGCCGCGCCCTTGCCATGGAGCCGCGCCACCTTCTCCTCGACGAGGTGACTTCCGCCCTCGACCCCGAGATGACGTCGGAGGTCCTGACGGTTATCGAGCGGCTGGCGAAGGCCGGCACTACCATGATCCTGGTGACCCATGAGATGGAATTTGCCCGCCGTGTCGCCGACCGTGCGGTCTTCATGGAAGCTGGGCGTCTCGTCGCCGATCAGCCGATCCGGGAGTTCTTCGGCAACGCCCAGGACCCGCGCATCCAGCGCTTCCTCACGAAGATGATCCACCAGAGG
>JBBQGL010000071.1:0-18803 GCA_038323025.1 Hyphomicrobiales bacterium | reverse complement strand
AAGGAGCTCACCGAGGATACGATGCTCGGCGCCGTCATGTTCGGCCACAAGGGCTTCCAGCCGGTGATCGACGCGATCATCCAGCTTGCCGAGAAGGCAGCCAAGGAGCCGCGCCAGCTGAAGATCGACGACCACCACGCGTTGCTCGATCGCGTCAACGCCATCGGCGCCGCCGATCTCCGCGCCGCCTATGCCATCCGTGGCAAGACCGAACGCCACGCCGCCATCGAGGCGGTCAAGAGCAAGGTCGGCGAGACGCTCTCCCCGGCCGGCGCCGCCGATGCGCCCGCGCCGCAATTGGTCGGCGCGCTCTTCAAGAAGGCCGAGAAGGAAATCGTGCGCGGCGACATTCTCGACCGCGGCATGCGCATCGACGGCCGCGACCTGAGGACGGTCCGCCCGATCGTGGCAGAGGTCGGCCTCCTGCCGCGCACCCACGGCTCGGCGCTGTTCACCCGCGGCGAGACCCAGGCGCTTGCCGTCGCCACCCTCGGCACCGGCGACGATGAGCAGTACGTCGACGCGCTGGAAGGGACCTACAAGGAGACCTTCCTCCTCCACTACAACTTCCCTCCCTACTCGGTCGGCGAGACCGGCAGGATGGGCTCGCCCGGCCGCCGTGAAATCGGCCATGGCAAGCTCGCCTGGCGCGCGATCCGGCCGGTGCTGCCGATCCACGCCGAGTTCCCCTATACGCTGCGCGTCGTCTCCGAGGTCACCGAGTCGAACGGCTCGTCGTCCATGGCGACGGTGTGCGGAACCTCGCTGGCGCTGATGGATGCCGGCGTGCCGCTGAAGCGGCCGGTGGCGGGCATCGCCATGGGCCTGATCAAGGAAGGCGAGCGCTTCGCCGTCCTCTCCGACATCCTCGGTGACGAGGATCATCTCGGCGACATGGATTTCAAGGTCGCCGGCACATCGGAAGGCGTCACCTCGCTGCAGATGGACATCAAGATCCAGGGCATCACCGAGGAGATCATGAGGGTCGCCCTCGCCCAGGCGCGCGACGGCCGTCTGCATATCCTCGGCGAAATGGCCAAGGCCCTGCCGGCGGCGCGCAACCAGCTCGGCGAATACGCGCCGCGCATCGAGGTGATCAAGATCCCGACCGACAAGATCCGCGAAGTGATCGGCACGGGCGGCAAGGTGATCCGCGAAATCGTCGAGAAGACCGGCGCCAAGATCGACATTTCCGACGACGGCACGGTCAAGGTGTCGTCGTCCGACAACAAGGCGATCACCGCGGCGCTGAACTGGATCAAGTCGATCACGCAGGAAGCGGAAGTCGGCAAGATCTACCAGGGCACCGTGGTCAAGGCCGTCGATTTCGGCGCCTTCGTCAATTTCTTCGGCGCCAAGGACGGTCTGGTCCACATCTCGCAGCTGGCCGCCGGCCGCGTCGCCAAGACCACGGACGTGGTCAAGGAAGGCGACAAGGTCTGGGTCAAGCTCCTCGGCTTCGACGAGCGCGGCAAGGTGCGGCTCTCGATGAAGGTCGTCGACCAGGCGACCGGCGAGGAAATCAGGCAGGACGCCCAGCCCGAGCGTCAGCCGGAGCAGGCCGCAAGCTAGCGTTTCCGGCTTCGATTCTGTTGAACGGCCGGTCGCAGGACCGGCCGTTTTTGCTTGGGCGATAGGCAATCGCCGGGCAAAAGCGCTACCCTCCCCCGGCGCGGCGCCGAACCGGCGCCCGAGCGGGAGGACAAATCATGGCCATCTTCATCACGCGCGGTAACTACTCGGAACACGCCTTCCAGGGCATGCTGAAGAACCCCGAGGACCGGCATGACGCCGTCGCCAAACTGTTTGCGGCGGCCGGCGGCAAGCTGATCAGCTACTACGTCACCATGGGCGAGTACGACTTCTTGACCGTCGCTGAATTTCCCAGCGGGGTAGACGGCCTCAGCGCCCTGGTCGTCGCCGCCGGGACCGGCGGCGTGCGCAGCCTCAACACGGTGGCGGCCTTCACCACCGCTGACGCCAAGAAGGCCGAAGGCAAGGCGCGGAAGATCATGTCGGGCTTCAAGCCCGCCGGCGGCTAGCGCGGATAGTTCGATGCGAACCGGAGCGGCCGGCCTTTGCGACGGCCGGTTCGGTTGCCGGCCTCAGTCGCGGAATTCGACTGGCACGCCCTTCTTCACCAGGCCCGCCAGTTCCTCGACATCCCAGTTGGTCAGCCGCACGCAGCCATGCGAGTTGGTCTTGTCGATGCGCGACGGCTCCGGCGTCCCGTGGATGCCGTAGGTCGGCTCGCTGAGGTCGATCCAGGTCGTGCCGATTGGGTTGTTGGGCCCGGGCGGCAGCGTCAGCTTCTCGGTGTTGGTGCCCTGCTGGAAGTTGACCTGCGGCCGGTAGTAATAGGCCGCGTTCCGCGCGATCGCGTCGATGGTGTGGGTCCCCGACGGCGACGGCAATTCGGTGCTGCCGATGGTCGCCGGATAGGCGGCGACGAGCTTGCCGTCGGCGTCATAGGCGCGCAGCTGCGCATTCGCCTTGTCGGCGACGAGCAGGGCGACCTTCGTCTTCACGCCGTAGGTATTGGCGCCGGCGACGACGAGGTGGGTGCCCGGCGCATTGAAATCGGCGTTCGGGTTCAGCGCCTTCAATAGATCCACGTCCATGTGGAAGCGCTCGCCGAACATTTCGAGCGGGCCGGTGTAATAGAGCCCGGGCAGCTTCGCCATCTCGGCGTAGTCCGTGGGGACCTCCTTCAGGAACGGCCCCGCCACGTCCTCCGGGGTGATGACGTAGTCGACCAGGATCGGCGTGTCCTTCGGCAGGCGCTGCCAGAGGGCCTCGTCGAGGACGCCGTCCACCGGCAGGCCGGTGATCAGCTCGACCGCGGCAATCGCCTTGGCGACGTTCTTGCCGTTGATGCCGTCGATCACGCCCGGCGACATGCCGACCTCGTCGAGGAGAATCTGCAGCTTGAGGGTGAGCGCGCTCAGCCCCTCCGGCAGCGCGCCACCGGTGTACTCGGCGGCGTTGACCTCGGCGGGCGTCGGAACCGGGGCCGATGCCACCGCTGGTGCCGGCGCAGGCGCCACAGCCGGGGCGACGGGCGCCGGTTGCGGAGCGGGCGCCGGCTCAGGCGCGATGACCATGGGTGCGTCGGGAATGGGCGCCGGCGGCACAGGGTCCTCGGCAGCGGCGGCAAGCGGTGAGAGGCAGAGGAGGAGGGTGGTCAGTCGCAGAAGGGGGAGGGTGCGCATCGGTACAGAACGCGCCGGACTAGAAAAAGTTCACGGGAATCAACGAGCAGGCGCCAAATCCCGGTCAGCCGACCGCAATCAGATCGCCGCGCGCCAGCTCCACGATGCGGCCGAAGCCCGCCACCAGATGGCCGCTCGCAATGACGAAGCGATAGAAGCCGAAATCGGTAAAGTCGGCATAGCCCGCCGCGCTCTCATGGCGAGCGAGGAACTGCCGGCGGAGCGCCGGATCGCCATCCTTCTCCGACACGGCGCCGGAGAGTGTGAGCCGCGCGCCCGCGAGCGGATCGCCCCCTTCCCCGCCCGGCTCGACCAGGAGGAGCGACGCCCGCCGGTCGCGGGCAAGGTTCCGGGTGTGGACCGCCAGCCCCGAGAGGAGGAGGATCGGCTCGCCCGCCTCGCTGGCCGCCACGGTCACCAGGGAGGCGAAGGGCGCACCGTCCCTTAGCGTGGCGAGGGTTCCTGTGGCCGCCGCCTGCAGCACGCGCCGGGCGGTGTCGACCGGCGAGAATGAAGCCCCGGTTGTTGTCATTCGCCACCCCCTCGTCGCCCCCGGCCTGCCGCATTAAGCCAGCCAAACCGCGGGAATTGGCGCTTCCCCTTCAAATCCTATAGGTTCGCCGCCACATTTAGCGCGCAATCATGGACGCAAAGGGCGGGTGCGCTACCGAGCCGGCTATTCCGGCCCTGCCATGAACGGAGAAGCCCGAAATGCCGACGATCGCCCTGGTCGACGACGATCGCAATATCCTTGCTTCCGTGGCCATCGCCCTCGAGTCCGAGGGCTACCGCGTGCAGACCTATACCGACGGCGCCTCCGCCCTCGACGGGCTCTCGGCCTCGGTCCCCGATCTCGCCATCCTCGACATCAAGATGCCGCGCATGGACGGTATGGAATTGCTGCGCCGGCTGCGCCAGAAATCCGACATGCCGGTCATCTTCCTCACCTCCAAGGACGACGAGATCGACGAATTGTTCGGCCTGAAGATGGGCGCCGACGATTTCATCAAGAAGCCGTTCTCGCAGCGCCTCCTGGTCGAGCGGGTCAAGGCGGTGCTTCGCCGCTTCCAGCCGAAGGAAGTGAGCGAGAAGAAGACGGAGGAAGCCGCCCGCGTGCTCGAGCGCGGCGCGCTCGCCATGGACCAGGAGCGTCACACCTGCACGTGGAACGGCCAGCCGGTGACGCTCACCGTCACCGAGTTCCTGATCCTCTACGCGCTCGCCCACCGCCCCGGCGTCGTCAAGAGCCGCAACGCGCTGATGGATGCCGCCTACGACGATCAGGTCTATGTCGACGACCGCACCATCGACAGCCACATCAAGCGCCTGCGCAAGAAGTTCAAGGGCGTCGACAGTGATTTCGACATGATCGAAACCCTCTACGGCGTCGGCTACCGCTTCAAGGAGGTCTGACGCCGGGTGTTGCGCGGAACCCACCATAGCGGGCTGGGGCCCTCATGACGGCGGAAGCCAGCGAACAGCCGGTCCTCGATGGCGAGGCCGCCCCCCGGCGCGGCAACTGGCTGGCCCGGGCCTTCGCCCGGGTGCGCGGCATCGTCGGCTTCAACGCCTTCTCCAGCCTCACCCGGCGCATCATCGTCCTCAACCTGCTGGCGCTGGTGCTCCTCGTTTCGGGCATCCTCTATCTCAACCAGTTCCGCAAAGGCCTGATCGACGCGCGCGTCGAGAGCCTGCAGACCCAGGGCGAGATCATCGCCGGCGCCATCGCCGCCTCGGCCACCGTCGACACCAACACCATCGTCATCGACCCCGACAAGCTGCTCGACCTGCAGATCGGCAAGAGCGCCTCGCCCGACCAGCCGTTCCCGAGCTACGAGTTCGCGATCAATCCCGAGAAGGTGGCGCCGGTGCTCCGCCGGCTCATCTCGCCCACCAAGACGCGGGCGCGCGTCTACGATCGCGACGGCACGCTTATCGTCGATTCGCAACATCTCTATTCGCGCGGCCAGATCCTCGGCTTCGACCTGCCGCCGCCGGCGACGGAGCCGGTCTCCTTCTTCGACCGCATCTGGCGGGCGGTGAATCTGTGGCTGCAGCGCTCCGACCTGCCGCGCTATCAGGAGCTCGATAGCGCCAACGGCAAGGGTTATCCCGAGGTGGCCCAGGCGCTCGCCGGCTCACCCAACAATATCGTCCGGGTCACCGCCCAGGGCGAGCTGATCGTCTCGGTGGCGGTGCCGATCCAGCGCTACGGCGTGCTCCGCGGCGCCCTCCTGCTGTCGACCCAGGGCGGCGACATCGACAACATCGTCCATGCCGAGCGGCTGGCGATCGTGCGCGTGTTCGTGGTTGCCGCCGCTGTCACCATTCTTCTCTCGTTCATCCTTGCCGGCACCATCGCGGTGCCGCTGCGCCGCCTCGCCGACGCCGCCGACCGCGTCCGCCGCGGCCTCAATACCCGGCCCGAGATTCCCGACTACACCCGCCGCCGCGACGAGATCGGCCACCTGAGCAAGGCGGTGCGCGAGATGACCGGCGCGCTCTATGGACGTATCGACGCCATCGAAAGCTTTGCCGCCGACGTCGCCCATGAATTGAAGAATCCGCTGACCTCGCTGCGCAGCGCCGTGGAAACCCTGCCGCTCGCCAAGACGGAGGCCGCCAAGGCGCGGCTGACCGGCATCATCCAGCACGACATCCGCCGCCTCGATCGCCTGATCAGCGACATCTCCAATGCTTCGCGCCTCGACGCCGAGCTCGGCCGCCAGGACGCGGTCCCCGTCGATCTCCGCCAGGTGCTGAACGCCGTGGTCACCATCGCGCGCGAGACGACGCCGGCCGACGGCCCGAAATTCAGGCTGGAGATTGCGCCGGGCGCCGGGGCCGCCTACGGCGTCATGGGCCACGACAGCCGCCTCGGCCAGGTCTTCAACAACCTCCTCGACAACGCGCGCTCCTTCTCGCCGCAGGGCGGCACCGTCAGGGTCGCCGCCCGCCGCTTCGACCGCACCATCGAGATCGTCGTCGACGACGAGGGTCCCGGCATCCGCGCCGACCAGTTCGAGCGCATCTTCGAGCGCTTCTATACCGACCGCCCCGATCAGGAATCCTTCGGCCAGAACTCCGGCCTCGGCCTGTCGATCTCCAAGCAGATCGTCGAGGCCCATGGCGGCACCATCGAGGCGAGCAATCGTATCCGGCCGAGCAAGGAGCCCGGCCAGCCGCCGGTGGTGCTCGGCGCCCGCTTCACCGTCCGCCTGCCGGCCTCATGAGCCTCATCGGCAACGTCCATGCCAGCGCCGTCCTCGTCGGCGGCCACGGCGTGCTCATCCGCGGCGCCTCCGGCAGCGGCAAGTCGGCGCTGGTCCTGGCGCTGCTGGCGGAACCCCATTTCGATGGGCACCTGATCGCCGACGACCAGGTTGTGCTCGCCGTCGAACACGGTGCGCTGATCGCCAGCGTGCCCCCGACCATCGCTGGCCTCCTTGAGATACGCGGGCAAGGCATCGTGTCTCGCCCCCATGTCTCGCCCGCCCGCATCCGTCTCGTCGTCGATCTGCTGCCGCCCGAAGCCTGTCCGCGCCTGCCTTCCGCCGACCAGATGACCGCAACGGTGGAGGGCGTCGCCCTGCCGCGCCTGATGCTGCCCATCGGTGCCCATGACGGCGCGCTGCGCGTGCACGCCGCGCTACACCGGCTGGCACAGGCTGAATCATGGTGAAACGGGCTGGAAACGCTCCCGCCGTTTCCTCTTGCATTGCGGAATCGAATGGCCAAGATGTGCGCCCTGTCGCCCGAAAAGGGCGGCGGTGGCGGACGCGCGGGGGCGCGACACGCGTAAAACGGGGATTGGGCCGAGAGGCTGCTGAATGATCGGATTGGTCCTCGTTACGCACGGCAGGCTGGCCGTGGAGTTCCGCGCTGCCCTCGAGCATGTCGTCGGCGCGCAAACCCAGATCGAGACCATCTCCATCGATCCCGACGATGATGTCGAGCGACGGCGTCAGGACATCCTCGATGCAGTGCAGCACGTTGACGGCGGCTCGGGCGTGATCGTCCTCACCGATATGTTCGGGGGCACCCCCTCCAACCTCGCCATCTCGGTGATGGAAGCGGGCAAGGTCGAGATTATAGCCGGCACCAACCTGCCGATGCTCATCAAACTCGCCAGCGTGCGCGGCGAGAAGCCGCTGCTCGAGGCGATCGTCGACGCCCAGGACGCGGGCCGCAAGTACATCAACGTCGCCAGCCAGGTACTCCACGGCAAGTAGGCAGGGGTCGCGTGCCGGAAGCTGTTTCCCGTGATCTGACCATCGTCAACAAGCGCGGCCTGCACGCCCGCGCCGCCGCGCGTTTCGTCCATTGCGCGGAGCGCTTCGACGCCGAAATCGTCGTCTCGAAGGACGGGACCAAGGTCGGCGGCACCTCGATCATGGGCCTGATGATGCTCGCCGCGGGGATCGGCTCGAGCATCCACGTCGAAGCGACGGGGCCGGAGGCGGACGCGGCCCTCGCCGCCTTGACCGATCTGGTCGGCACGCTGTTCGGCGAGGAAGAGTAGGTCCCAGTCAGGCGGCGGCGCCGCGGCCGACGGACTAAGAAATCCTTATGTCCTCTCCCGACTTGGACGTGTTGGATATCACCTAGGGCTCTGGTTGCAAGCGTAAAGTCTACCTGGAGAACTACCGTCGGTGCACTGGCTCGGAACGATACTCTTGTAGGTGCACCAAGGGTCCGTTCCGTTTTTGAATAATTGTTGATCCCAGCAGATCGCCGTCAGCGTCGGGCTGGTGCATTTTGACGGGTCTGGATCGGCTCCTGCCGACGCGGCAACGTCCTTTCCAGTACAGTCAGCCCCTTGTCGGATGAGTTCCCATCTTGGCCCTTTGGGCTTGGTAGATTTGGCGACCTGAGCTTGATCCAAACGCGCAACGATCTCTTTCAGTTTTTCCTCATTAGCAGCGGTTCTTGCCTCTACATCGACGATAGAAGCTGGTGTGTGGATAAGGGGTTCTTGGACTCCCTTTATATATCCCGCGTACGCGGCTACCGACGCGGCGACTACCTCAATAATCAATGCGGCGAATAAGCGCTTGAGGAAATAGTCGTGGCTGCGACCTCCCCTGTCCAGGCGCAAGAATCCGGCGAGGGCTAGGAGGGTCATGAGGGCCGTAGCCACAAAAATAGCAACACAAACCCAGACTAGGACTTGAACGGCATACTCCATGCGGCAGCTCCAAAGTCGCCACAACCGCAAGAATGGCTAACATGACGTGCATTCCCCATCAATCGCTACCAAGTTACATAAAGAAATCCTTATATCCTTATTGCCGCGACTGTCGCCGCCGTTTATAAGGCCGGCAACCGTCTGAATCATGCTGTGAAGGAGCCTGCCATGCCGGCATTCAAGGACTACGTCGTCAAGGACATCGGGCTGGCGGAGTGGGGCCGGAAAGAACTCTCCATGGCCGAGACCGAGATGCCCGGCCTGATGGCGACGCGTGAGGAATATGGGATGTCGCAGCCGCTTCGCGGCGCCCGCGTCGCCGGCTCCCTGCACATGACCATCCAGACCGGCGTGCTGATCGAGACCCTGAAGGCCCTCGGCGCCGATGTCCGCTGGGCCTCGTGCAACATCTATTCGACCCAGGACCACGCCGCCGCGGCGATTGCCGCGGCCGGCATCCCGGTTTTCGCCATCAAGGGCGAAAGCCTCGTCGACTACTGGGAGTACACCCACAGAATCTTCGAGTGGGCCGACGGCGGCACGCCCAACATGATCCTCGACGACGGCGGCGACGCGACCATCCTCGTCCACCTCGGCAAGCGCGCCGAGGCGGGCGATGTCGCGTTCCTCGAGAAGCCCGGCAACGAAGAGGAAGAAGTGCTGTTTGCCGCCATCAAGCAGCGCCTGAAGACCAAGCCCGGCTTCTATTCGGCGATCGCCAAAAACATCAAGGGCGTCACCGAGGAGACCACCACCGGCGTACATCGCCTGTACGAGATGCAGAAGAAGGGCACGCTCCTCTTCCCGGCAATCAACGTCAACGACTCGGTCACCAAGTCGAAGTTCGACAATCTCTACGGCTGCCGCGAATCCCTGGTCGACGGCATTCGTCGCGGCACCGACGTGATGATGGCCGGCAAGGTGGCGATGGTCGCCGGCTTCGGCGATGTCGGCAAGGGATCTGCAGCTTCGCTCCGCCAGGCCGGCGCCCGCGTCCTGGTCTCCGAGATCGATCCGATCTGTGCGCTCCAGGCGGCGATGGAAGGCTATGAGGTGGTGACCATGGACGAGGCGGCGCCGCGTGCCGACATCTTCGTCACCGCCACCGGCAACGTCGACGTGATCACCCTCGACCACGTCCGCGCGATGAAGCACCGCGCGATCGTGTGCAACATCGGCCACTTCGATTCCGAGATCCAGGTGTCGGCGCTGCGCAACTACCGCTGGCACAACGTCAAGCCGCAGGTCGACGAGATCGAATTCCCCGACGGCAAGCGCGTCATCCTGCTGTCGGAAGGGCGCCTGGTGAACCTCGGCAACGCCATGGGCCACCCGAGCTTCGTCATGTCGGCGAGCTTCACCAACCAGACCCTTGCCCAGATCGAGCTGTTCACCAGGCCGCAGAAATACGAGCGCAAGGTCTATACCCTGCCCAAGGAACTGGACGAGAAGGTCGCCCGGCTGCACCTCGCCAAGATCGGCGTCAAACTGACGGAACTCACCCCCCGCCAGTCCGAATACATCGGCGTTTCCGCCACCGGCCCGTTCAAGCCCGACCAATATCGCTACTGAAAATTAACGATTCGGACCGGAAGGTCGAGGCGCTTGCGCCCGGGGCGCAAACGGGTGCCCTGATGTTTTTTCGCCTGCCCGCTTCCCACGCGATTCGGCCAGACGCTACATTGGGGTGATTCGCGAGCGGCGCCGGGGCCACCGCGGTCGCATGTAATTTCCCTTGAGCTCGGGGCGTGCGGAAGGGGACCTGTGGCATGCCGAGGCATGGCGGGAAGAGAATCGCGATTCGGGCTGCTTGCCCGATAGCATTCCTGCCCCTCGGCCTGTTCTCCACCGCCGCCTTCGCCGATGCCGGGCCGGCTGCATCTTACCTCACGGTAACCGACGACCCCGGCCAGATCGTCCTTCTGGCCGCGCTGATCGGCGTGGTCACCTTCGCGGTCCTCTCGGCGATCGCCCTGATGCGGGCGCGCAACCGCGCCGAGACCGAAAACGCGGCCCTGAAGATCCGGGTCGGCGACCTCAAGGCTGCCGCCGATCGCGCCGAGGCGCTGATCAGCGCCGAGGACCATCGTCTCGTCGCCTGGGGCGCCCCCGGCGAGCCGCCGCTCGTCGCCGGTCAGCTGCCCGATACCAGCGGCGTACCCAACGAGCGCGAGGCCTTCCTTGCATTCGGCACCTGGCTGCAGGCCGATTCGGCCGCCCGCCTCGAGCGCGCCGTCGCCCGCCTGCGCGAGCGCGGCGAGCCTTTCACGCTCACCGTCGCCACCGTCGCCGGCCGCATCGTCGAGGCGCTCGGCCGCACCGTCGGCGGACTTGCCGTGGCGCGGTTCCGCGACCTGTCCGGGGACCGGCTCGCCCGCGCTGAAATCCAGGCCGAGCACGACCTCCTCGTCGGCGAGGTCGACACGATGAAGGCGATGCTTGCCGCCGCCCCCATGCCGATGTGGCTGCGCGATGCGCGCGGCCGGCTGGCCTGGGTCAACGAAGCCTATGCCGCCGCCGTCGAGGCCGACGATGGCGTTGCCGCGGTCGATCGCAATCTCGAACTGCTCGACAGCGCGAGCCGCCGGACGATCGCCGATTCCCGCGCCGCCGATCCGGTGTTCCTGAAGCGGCTTCCCGCGATCGTCGCCGGAACGCGGCGGGTATTCGATGTCGTCGATGTGGCGTCGGGTGGCGGGAGCGCCGGCATCGCCGTCGACGTCACCGCCATCGAGGTGGCGGAGGCCGGGCTGCGCCGGGAAATCGAGTTCAACTCGCGCACCCTCGATCAGCTGGCGACCGCGGTCGCCATCTTCGGCTCGGACAGGCGCCTCCGCTCCTACAATGCGGCTTATCGCAGCCTCTTCGGCCTCGATGCGGCCTACCTCGATTCGCATCCCGACGAGAACGCCGTGCTCGATCGGCTGCGCCAGCAGCGGAAGCTCCCCGAGCAGGCCGATTTCCGCACCTGGCGGGCCGATCTCCTCTCCGCCTACCGCTCGCCCGAGGCCCGCGACCATTGGTGGCACCTGCCCGACGGACAGACCATCCGCGTCATCGCCAATCCCAATCCGCAGGGCGGGATGACCTGGGTCTACGAGAACGTCACCGAACGGCTAGACCTCGAAAGCCGCTACAACGCGCTGATCCACGTCCAGGGCGAAACCCTCGACCACCTTGCCGAAGGCGTGGCGGTCTTCGGCTCCGACGGCAAGCTGCGCCTGCACAACCCGTCCTTCGCGGTGATCTGGAACCTCGAGCCCGGCCTTCTCGACAGCGCCCCGCACGTCGCCGACATCGTCAACGCCTGCCGTCGCGAGGGCGACGACGAGGCGGTGTGGACGCGCTTCACCGCCGCGGTCGCCGGTCTCGACGAGGCCCGCTCCGGCGTGTCCGGGCGCATGGATCGCGCCGACGGCCACGTCATCGACTACGCGGCCATACCGCTCCCCGACGGCCAGACCATGGTGACCTTCGTCGACGTCACCGACACGGTGAAGATCGCGCGCGCCCTGGTCGAGCGGAACGAGGCGCTGGAGGCGGCCGATACGCTGAAGAACGCCTTCATCCACCACGTCTCCTACGAACTGCGCTCGCCGCTCACCAACATCATCGGCTTCACCCAGCTGCTCGCCGATGCGCGCATCGGCCCGCTGAACGACCGCCAGCGCGAATATGTCGGCTACGTCATGTCGTCGAGCGCGGCCCTGCTCGCCATCGTCAACGACATCCTCGATCTCGCCACCATCGACGCCGGCATCATGGAACTGGAGCTCGCCGAGGTCGACATCGCGGCGACGGTCGATGGCGTGATCGAAGGCCTGAAGGACCGCATTGCCGAGGCCCGTATTCGCCTGGAGAAGCGCATTCCGGTCAACGTCGGCACGTTCGTTGCCGACGCGAAGCGGGTCCGTCAGGTCCTGTTCAACCTGCTTGCCAACGCGATCGGCTTCTCGCCCGAGGGCGGGCGCGTCGTCGTCAGCGCCACTCGCGAACGCGATTCGATCGTCTTCACCGTCGCCGACGAAGGCCCCGGCATCCCGGGCGATTTCATCGAGCGCGCCTTCGAGCCGTTTGCCAGCCAGCCACGCGGATCGGCGCGCGGCGGCGTCGGCCTCGGCCTTTCGATCGTGAAGAACTTCGTCCGCCTGCACGGCGGCAGCGTGAAGATCGAATCGGAAGAGGGCAGGGGAGCGGTGGTCATCTGCCGCCTGCCGATCCGTCCCGCCGTGGCCGCCGTGGCCGCGGAGTAACCCCGCGGCGGGTCGCATTGTGGCGCATGACCTCCATCTGACGCTCGACCTCGCAAGCGAGGCCGCGACCGCCGCGCTTGCCGAGGACGTGGCTCTGGCGCTCGCGGTCGGCGATCTGGTCGGCTTGTCCGGGGGGCTCGGCGCCGGCAAGACCACCTTCGCCCGGGCGCTCATCCGGGCGCTCGCCGACGATCCCGCGCTGGAAGTGCCGAGCCCGACTTTCACGCTCGTGCAGTCCTACGGCGGACGCTTGCCCGTCGCCCATTTCGACCTCTATCGCATCCGGTCGGTCGAAGAGCTGGAGGAGATCGGCCTCGATCAGGCGGTGACGGAAGGCGCCGTCCTCGTCGAGTGGCCGGATCGTGCCGAAAGCAGGCTGCCGGCTGGCCGTCTCGACCTTGACTTCGCCGTTGCCGGCGATGGCCGGCGCGCCACCCTTGCCGCCTCCGGACCCGTCGCCGACCGCCTCGCGCGGAGCCGGGCGGTGCGCGCCTTCCTCGACGGCGCAGGCTGGGTGGGCGCGACCCGCCGCTACCTGCAGGGCGATGCCTCGACGCGCACCTACGAGCGCGTCCGCGACGGGAGCCGGCGTGCAGTCCTCATGGATTGGCCGCCCGCCGCGGCACCGGCGGTGCGGGATCGCCGGGCGGCGCACCGCGCCCGCGACGTCCGTGCCTTTGTCGCCGTCGATGCGGCGTTGCTGGGTGCCGGACTTTCCGCGCCCGAAATCTATGCCTGGGATTTCCGGCAGGGGTTTCTGTTGCTCGAGGACCTCGGCGGCGAAGGGATTTTGCGGGACGGCGCCCCCGATCCGGCCCGCTATCGGGTCGCGGTCGAGATACTCGCCGGGCTTCACGCCGTCCCGCGCTCCGCTGCGCTCCCCTTGCCCGGCGGCGAGGTCCACCGCGTGCCCGCCTACACCGCGGAGGCGCTGGCCGTGGAGGTTGAGCTGTTCGCCGACTGGTACGTACCCCATGCCACCGGCAAGACGCTGCCGGCATCGGCGAGGTCGGAATTCGAGGCCATCTGGGCGGCGCTGGTCGGGCAGCTGGCTTCCGCCGAGAAAGGCTGCGTGCTCCTCGACTACCACTCGCCCAACCTCCTCTGGCTTCGCGGGCGCGAGGGCGTGCGCCGCGTCGGCATACTCGATTTTCAGGACACCATGATCGGGCCGACCGCCTACGACGTGGCGTCGTTGGCCGAGGACGCCCGCGCCACGGTCCCCGAAAGCCTCGAAGCGGACCTTTGCGCCCGCTATGTCGCGCTCCGCCGTGCCGCCGATCCCGCCTTCGATGTCGCGGCGTTTTCCCGGGCCTATGCGATTCTGGCGGCCCAGCGCGCCACCAAGATCATGGGGGTGTTCGCCAGGCTTGCCGACTACTCCGCCAAGCCACGGTATTTGCAGCACATTCCGCGTATGCGTGAATATCTCAAGCGAAGCCTTGCCCATCCCGCCCTGACCGGCTACGCGCTGTGGTATCGCAAGCACCTGCCAGAAGCAGGCTAGCCGGATCGCCTGATGAAACCGACGCCTCTGAACCGTCCGAGAAGGGCGATGGTGCTGGCCGCGGGGCTTGGCAAGCGCATGCGGCCGCTGACCGCGACCGTCCCCAAGCCGCTGATCGAGGTGGGCGGCCGTGCCCTCATCGACCATTGTTTCGACCGGCTGGAACGCGCCGGCGTCGAGACGACGGTGGTCAACGTCCACTACCTCGCTGGCCTCGTCCGCGCCCATGTCGGCCGCCGCCGCCGACCACCGAGCGTGGTCATCTCCGACGAGAGCGAGCGCCTGCTCGATACCGGCGGTGGAATTGCCAACGCCCTGCCGCTGCTCGGCGAGGCGCCCTTCTACCTGCTCAACTCGGATTCGTTCTGGATCGAAGGCGCGCGCCCGAATCTCGACTGGCTCGCGGCCGGTTGGGACGAGGCGACGATGGATGTGCTCCTGCTGCTCGCCCCGACCGTCCGGGCGATTGGCTACGGCGAGCGCGGCGATTTCCGCATGGACCCGACCGGCCGGCTTTACCGCCGGCGCGAGCGCGAGGTGGTTCCCTTCGCCTATGCCGGCGCGGCGATCGTCCATCCCCGCCTGTTCGCCGGCTCTCCCGCCGGTCCCTTCTCCCTGAACCTCTTGTTCGACCGGGCGATCGAAGCCGGGCGCCTGTTCGGCGTCCGCATGGACGGCCTCTGGCTGCACGTCGGCACGCCGGAAGCGATCGGGGAGGCCGAGCTGTCGATCGCCGACAGCGCTGCGTGACGGCATGAGCGGCGCGCCCGCTAACGTCTTCACGATTCCCTCCGGCGCACCGTTCCTGCATGTCCTCGCCGACACCTTCCTCTCCGGCCGCCTTGTCCCGATTGACCGTGGCGACCCGCTGGCTCTCGCCGATGCCGCCATCCTGTTGCCGACGCGGCGGGCAGCCCGGGCGCTGCGCGAGATCCTGATCGAGCGCCTCGGCGGCGACGCGGCGATCCTGCCGCGCATCCGCCCGATCGGCGACATCGACGAGGAGGATCACCTCCTCGCGCCGTCCGCCGAGAGCACGGCCGAGCGGCTGATCCTGCCCCCGGCCATATCGCCGCTCGCTCGCCAGCTGGCGCTGACCCGGCTCACCCTTGCCTGGGGTGTCGCGGTGCGGCGCGAGATCCTGTCGCTGTCGCCGGATGAGCCGCTGCTCATCCCGGCCTCCGCCGCCGATGCCACCCGGCTTGCCACCGATCTCGCCCGCCTCATCGACGATCTGGCGATAGCCGGCGTGTCGTGGGACGCGGTCACCGGGCTCGCGCCGGAGGAACATGCCGGCTATTTCCGGATCACCCTCGATTTCCTCAAGATCGCGGCGGAACGCTGGCCGCAGTTCCTCGTCGAGAACAACCTGGTCGACCCGGCGACGCGCCGCGATCAACTGATCAGGGCGGAGGCGGAGCGCCTGCGCGCGGCGCCGCCCGGCGGTCCGATCGTCGCCGCCGGATCCACCGGCTCGATTCCCGCCACCGCCGAACTGCTCGCCGCCATCGCCCATGCGCCGAATGGCGCGGTAGTCCTGCAAGGCCTCGATCAGAGCCTCGACGAGCGCGCCTGGAACGCGATCGGCGGCAAGGAGGAGGCGGCCGGCGCGGCCTGGGGGCATCCGCAATTCGCGTTGAAGCAGCTGCTCGCCTTGTGGCTGAAGATCGATCGTCGGGATGTCGTGCCGCTCGGCCGGCCCGCCCGTGCCGTCCGCGTTCGCGCCCGCCTCGCCGCCGAAGCGCTTCGCCCCGCCGACACGACGGAAGCCTGGGCGGCCTTTCACCCGGCCGCCACGCCGCGCGCCGTCTCGGCGGCCCTGGCCGGCGTCAGCCTCCTCGTCGCCCGCAACGAGCAGGAGGAAGCCCTGGCCGTCGCCGTCGCCGTCCGCGCCGCCCTTGAGGAGGGCGCGGCAACTGTTGCCGTGGTCACGCCGGATCGCGGGCTGGCCCGGCGCATTTCCGTCGAACTCGGCCGCTGGGACCTGAGCATCGACGATTCGGCGGGGTCGCCACTCGGCTTGCTGCCGCCCGGCATTTTCGCCCGGCTTCTCGTTGAGGCCGTCAGCGGAGACGGCGATCCGGTCAAGCTTCTGGCGCTGCTGAAGCATCCGCTCGCCGCCTTCGGCATGAGCCGTCCCAACTGCCGCTGCGCGGCCCGCATGCTCGAGATAGCGCTATTCCGCGGGCGCCGTGTGCCGGGCGGCCTCTCCGCCCTTGCCCCGGCCCTGGCAGCCGCCCGCGCCGAGATCACGGACGGAAATTCCCACGTGCCGATGGCGCGGCGCCGGCTGCACGACGGCGATTGGGCGACGGCTTCGCGGCTCGTCGAAGCCATCGTCGACGCGCTCGGTCCCCTCGAGGCAATGGTCCGCGCGGGCGGCCGCGTCAGCGCCAGCGCGGCGACCGCGCTCCTCACGGAAGCGCTCGCCGGGGCGGCGCGCGACGAAACCGGGACCGCCGACCGGCTCTGGCAGGGTGCCGGCGGCGAGGCGCTGGCGGTGTTGCTCGACGGGCTTGCCGCGGGCGGGGGCGACCTCTCGTTCTCGCCCGACGAATTCCCGGCCTTTCTCGATACGCTGATGAGCGAGGTGGCCGTCACCCGGCCGGCCGGCGCCGATCCGCGCATCCACATCTGGGGCGCGCTCGAAGCCCGCCTGCAATCCGTCGACCTTCTCGTGCTTGCCGGGCTGGACGAAGGCGTATGGCCGTCGGCGACGCGCACCGATCCGTGGCTGAGCCGCGCCATGCGCGCCGAGATCGGCCTGCCGCCGCCCGAGCGCCGCATCGGTCAGGCGGCGCATGACTTCGCCGAAGGCCTGGCCGCGCCCCGGGTTATCGTTTCGCGCGCCGGGAAGCGCGACGGCGCCCCGACCGTCGCCTCGCGCTGGCTGCAGCGGCTCGCCGCTCTTCTCGGCGAGGAGGCCCTGAAGCCCGCGCTCGCCCGCGGTCAGCGCTACCTTGAGCTTGCCCGCCACCTCGACAGCGTCGATATCCCCCGTCCGGTCAGGCGTCCGCGTCCGTCTCCGCCGGTCGAGGCGCGCCCGAAGGGTCTGTCGATCACCGAGATCGAGACATTGGTGCGCGACCCTTACGCGATCTATGCCCGCCATGTCCTCCGCCTGGAGGAGCTCGACCCGCCGGGTCGGGCTCCCGATTACGCGCTGCGCGGCTCGCTCCTCCATCAGGCGATCGGCGATTTCACGATCGCCTGGAAGGGTGCCTACGATGCCGCCGCCGAAACCCGGCTGCGCGAGACCGGCGCGACCGTGCTTGCCGCGATCGCGGATTTTCCCGACGTGCACGCTCTCTGGTCGGCGCGCTTTGCCGCCATCGCCCGCTGGCTGATGGAGTGGGAAAGGGGCCGCTCGGGTGAAGTCGCCGCGCGCCACGCCGAGATTTCGGGCGCGCTCGAGATCCCGGTGGCGGACGGGACCTTCCGCCTCCGCGGCCGCGCCGACCGCATCGATGTGCGCCGCGACGGCAATCTCGACATCCTCGATTACAAGACCGGCACGCCACCTTCGGCGAAAGAAGTGCTTCAGGGCTTCGCGCCGCAACTGGCTCTGGAGGCCGCCATGGCAAGGCGCGGCGCTTTCGGCGAGGAATTCCGCGATCGCAGCGTGGAGACGCTCGCCTGGATCGGCCTCAGCAAGGTCGAGTGGGGCGAGCCCCTGAAGAGCGCGGTCGAGAAGGACTGGACCGCGGACCTGATTGCAGAGCGCGTCATGGAGCAGTTCACGGCGCTGATCGGCTGGTATGCCCAGCCGGCGACCCAGTACCTGTCGCGCGCCCGGCCGAAATTCCAGCAGCGCTACGACAGCCCGTACGATCATCTCGCCCGCTTCCACGAGTGGGCGCTGGTCGAGGGCGAAGAGGATTTCCTGTGGCCCGGCCCGCCAAAGCCATAGTCCTCGACGAGGCGACCAAGGCGACCCAGGCGGCCGCCTCCAACCCGCGCGCCTCGGCCTGGGTTTCGGCGAACGCCGGGTCGGGCAAGACCTTTGTGCTCGCCCAGCGCGTCGTCCGCCTGCTCCTGGCCGGCACCGATCCGTCGCGCATTCTCTGCCTCACCTTCACCCGCGCCGCCGCCGCCGAGATGGCGAAGCGCGTCTTCGACCGGCTGGCGGAGTGGGCGACCCTCGATGACGCGAAGCTCGCCCGGGAAATCGCCGCGATCGAGGGGCGGAAGCCGAAGCCGGACGAACTCGCCGCCGCCCGCCGCCTTTTCGCCAAGGCCCTGGAGACGCCGGGCGGGCTTAAGGTGCAGACCATCCACGCCTTCTGCGAGCGCCTCCTCCACCAGTTCCCGTTCGAGGCCAACGTCGCCGGGCATTTCCAGCTCCTCGACGAGGCGGACGCGGCCGCGACCGCGGAGGAGGCGCAGCGGCACACCATTGCCGCCGCCGCGGCGGTGCCCGCATCGCCGCTCGGCCGGGCTTTTGCGACGGTGCTCGTCTACACCACCGACTTCGGCCTCGACCTCGCGGTCGGGGAATTCCTGCGGATGCGCGACCGGCTGAGAACCTGGATCCATACCGCAGGGACGCTGGACGCGGCCATCGCCGAACTGCGCGACGGATTGGGCCTCGGGCCGGACGACACCCCCGCGACGCTGCGCGCATCGATCCTCCACGAATGCGC
>JBBQGL010000070.1:0-19133 GCA_038323025.1 Hyphomicrobiales bacterium | reverse complement strand
CGGCGACCGGGCCGCGATGCTGCGCAAGATCGGCGTTGCCTCGATCGACGCGCTCTTTGCCGATATTCCGGCCGACAAGCGCCTCGACGGGCTGCTGAACCTGCCCGCGGCGAAAAGCGAAATCGAGGTCGAGCGCATCCTCGGCCGCATGGCGGGGAAGAACGTCCCGGCCGGCTCGGTGCCGTTCTTCGTCGGCGCCGGCGCCTATCGCCATCACGTCCCGGCGAGCGTCGATCACCTCATCCAGCGCTCCGAGTTCCTCACCTCCTACACGCCCTACCAACCGGAAATCGCGCAGGGCACGCTGCAGTACCTGTTCGAGTTCCAGACCCAGGTGGCGAACCTCACCGGCATGGAGGTCGCCAACGCCTCGATGTACGACGGCTCGACTGCCACCGCCGAGGCGGTGCTGATGGCGCAGCGGTTGACCAAGAGGCGGAAGGCCGTGCTTTCCGGCGGCCTCCATCCGCAATACCGGAGCGTGGTCGAGACGATGTCGCGGATGGCCGGCGATACGCTCCACGATATGCCGGCGGACCCGGCGGGGACGGAAGCGATCCTAGCGGCCATCGACGGCGAAACGTCGTGCGTGGTTGTCCAGTCGCCCTCCTTCTACGGGCACCTTGTCGATCTCGCCCCGATCGCGGAGAAGGCCCATTCCGTCGGCGCGCTGCTGGTGGCGGTGTTCACCGAGGTGGTGGCGCTCGGCGCCATCGAGCCCCCCGGCGCGCTGGGTGCCGACATCGTCGTCGGCGAGGGCCAGTCGATCGGCAATCCGCTCACCTTCGGCGGGCCCTATGTCGGCCTCTTCGCCACCCGCCAGAAGTTCGTCCGCCAGATGCCCGGCCGGCTCTGCGGCAAGACGGTCGATGCCGAGGGCCGCCGCGGCTTCGTGCTGACGCTCTCCACCCGCGAGCAGCACATCCGCCGCGACAAGGCGACCTCGAACATCTGCACCAATTCGGGGCTCTGCTCGCTCGCTTTCACCATCCACATGACCCTGCTCGGCGAAGCCGGGCTCCGGCGCCTCGCCGCGCTCAACCACGCCAACGCGGTGGCGCTGGCGGAATCGCTTTCCGAAGTTCCGGGCGTAACCGTCCTCAACGACTCGTTTTTCAACGAGTTCACCATCCGGGTTCCGGGCGATGCCGCGGACGTTGTCGAGAAGTTGGCCGCGAAGGGCGTCCTCGGCGGCGTTCCGGTGTCGCGGCTCGAGGGCTCCCCCGGGCTTGTCGACCTGATCGTAGTGGCAGCGACCGAAATCAATACCGACGCCGACCGCGCCGCCTACGTGCAGGCGCTGAAGGAGGTGCTGTGATGCTCGTCGTCTCGGGACCCCACCCACCACGCTTCGCGTGGTCCCCCTTCCCCGTTCCGGGGAGGGATAGCGCCCTCCACGAAGGCTCCTGTAAATGGCCGAACTCTGATTCTGGATTTTTGTCCGGCGCAGGAAGAGGCACCGATCCCTCCCCGGAACGGGGAGGGGGGACCGGCCGCAGGCCGGTAGGTGGGGTCCCTGTCCGTGAAGTTCTTGCCCGGAGGGTTTCATGCTGAGCGAAGGCCGCCCGACCGCTCCCGCCCCCGACACCGGCAACAAGCCGGTGGAGACCTTTACCGCCAACCGCGGCCTGCAGATCGAGGAGCCGCTGCTTTTCGAAATCGGCCGCGCCGATGTGACCGGCGTGGACTTGCCCGAAGATCCGCAGGAGGCAAGGAGCGCCGCGGGCGCGACCAAGGGAAGGCTGGGCGCCCACGCGCGCAAGCTGCCGATCGACCTGCCCGGCCTTTCCGAGCCGGAGACGATGCGCCATTACGTTCGCCTCAGCCAGAAGAACTACGCCATCGACAGTGGCATCTATCCGCTCGGCTCGTGCACGATGAAGCACAACCCGCGCCTCAACGAGAAGATGGCGCGGCTTGCCGGCTTCGGCGACATCCATCCGTTGCAGCCGCTGTCGACGGTGACAGGCGCGGTCGAGCTGATCGACGAGTTGTGCCGCTGGCTGCTCGAGATGACCGGCATGGCGGCGGTTGCGTTCACGCCCAAGGCCGGCGCCCACGG
Source organism: Hyphomicrobiales bacterium (assembly GCA_038323025.1). Taxonomy (GTDB): domain Bacteria; phylum Pseudomonadota; class Alphaproteobacteria; order Rhizobiales; family Kaistiaceae; genus JAFKKF01. Next base: position 17,071 of record JBBQGL010000070.1, on the reverse strand, counting down.
CGAGCTCACCGGCATGATGGCGATCAAGGCAGCGCTTACCGCGCGCGGTGAGGATCGCAAAACCGTGCTCGTCCCGCACTCGGCGCACGGCACCAACCCGGCGACCGCGGCGCTGCTCGGCTACCGCGTGGTCGAGGTCCCGGCGCGCGGCGACGGCATCGTCGACCCGGCGGAGGTGCGCTCGCGGCTGAACGGCGACGTTGCCGCGATCATGCTGACCAATCCAAACACCTGTGGCCTGTTCGAGCGCGACGTTGTGGCGATCGCCGATGCGGTGCACGCGGCCGGCGCGTATTTCTATGCCGATGGCGCCAACTTCAACGCCATCGTCGGCAAGGTGAAGCCCGGCGAGCTCGGCGTCGACGCCATGCACATCAACCTGCACAAGACGTTCTCGACGCCGCATGGCGGCGGCGGTCCGGGCGCGGGGCCGGTGGTGCTTTCGTCGGCGCTGGCGCCATTCGCGCCCCTGCCGATCGTTGCCGTGGAGAAGTCAGGCGGAACATCCATGCTGACCTTTGCCGAGAACGAGGCCGAGCTGGCCGGGACCGGCAAGCATCCCCTCGGCCGCATGTCGGCCTTCCACGGCCAGATGGGCATGTTCGTCCGGGCCATGAGCTACATGCTCTCCCATGGCGCCGACGGCATGCGCCAGGCATCGGAGGACGCGGTGCTGAATGCCAACTACATCCGCGCCGGCCTGTCCGATCTGATGACCCAGCCCTTCGGCGACAAGCCGTGCATGCACGAGGCGCTCTTCGACGACCGCTTCCTCGAAGGCACCGGCGTCACCACGCTCGATTTCGCCAAGGCGATGATCGACGAGGGCTTCCACCCGATGACCATGTACTTCCCGCTGGTCGTGCACGGCGCGCTGCTGATCGAGCCGACCGAGTCCGAATCGAAGGCCTCGCTCGATCTGTTCGTCGCAACCCTCCGCGACCTGGTGATGCGGGCGAAGCACGGCGAGGTCGAGCGCTTCCGCCAGGCACCGCAGCTGGCGCCCCGCCGCCGGCTCGACGAGACGCGCGCCGCGCGCTCGCCAAAACTTCGCTGGGAAAAGCCGCAACCCTGGTCAGAAGCGGCGGAGTAACGCTCCCGCCGAACATTCCGGAAGGACCGCTTCCTTCGCTTTCCGGTTCGGGCATAGTCTCAACTCAACGCGGATTTGAGTGGAGACCGGAAATGGTTCGTAGCGGCAGCAGGCTGGGTTCGGCGGCGCGTGTTCTCGCCATCCTCTGCGTCGGGGCGTTCGCCGGCGCAGCCCTCACCGCCCACCTTGGCGCCCAGGCGGAAGATGCCGGCGTGTCGTTCGCCCAGCTGCAGGCGCTGACCGCACGCGTCACCGCGCTCGAGGACGCCAAGGACAAACCGCAGAAGCTCAAGGCGCCGTTCGAGGTGATCGATGTCCGCGGCCAGACGATCCTTTCGGTCGTGGATACGGGCGGCGGCGTTTCCTTTCAGGTCGGCACCGGTGACGCTCTGGTAACGCTGTCGACAAACGGCGGCGATCCGAAAATCGAGTTGGAGGACGGCCAGAACAACGCGCGGCTTGCTGTGCTGAAGGACGGTCCGGTCCTGGATCTCGCCAGCGGCTCGGCGTCGGTGACGATCAAGGCCGATGGCACCGGACCTTCGCTCGCCATGAACCAGGGCAATGAACCGGTATTCGTCATGGACACGGCACAGGGCGGCCCGCAATTGAAGGTCCAGAAGGGCAGCCAGGTAGCTCGCATGCAGGCCCTGCCCAACCAGACCGGGGTGCTGGTCGACACCAGCACCCATTTCCAGATGGGCGACATCGAGAATATCCGGGGTTTTGTCGCGAGCCGCGGTGACTTGCCGTTCGCGGGACTGGGCGCGTTTGGAAACGATCAGTACCGGGTCGTCATCTACAATGGCAGCACCAGCCCCGTTTTCGAGGGCGGCTTCGACCGCGAGAGCGGACAGGCAGGTCTCTTCGTCGGCGACGCGTCCGGCAAGCGCATCGGGCAAATCACGTCCGCCCCCGGTGGGGAACTGCAACTGTTCAATGCTGGTGGCCAGGGCATAGCTACGCTCGGCCCGAACGACGATGGTGCCAGGCTCAACCTCGGTGTCGGAAATAACGGCATCTTCGCCAAGACCAACGGCAGCACGGCGACCATTATCACGAGCATCGGCGGCAAGGTCGCCGAGATGGGAGTCACGGCAAGGTCAACCGGTTTCGTGGTCGGAGAAGAAGCCAAGCCGCTTGCCGCGCTCGCGGATAACGGCGACGGCAAGCCGTTTCTCAACATCTACGGCAGCGGCAGTCCCTCGCCGGTGGTCAGCCTCGGCATGGCGACCGGCTCAGGCGCGCTGCGCGTCTTCTCCAATGGCGGCGAATTGGCTGTGATTGCCGGTGCGCTCGATGAAGGCCGCGGTTCGGTCAAGGTTTATGAATCAAACCGCATCATGGCGGGCATGGAGGCGGTCGGCTCGGGGAGCAGCGTTATCTACGTGTCCTCCAACGAGAACGACGTCGCCGGCATGTACAACGAGCGGGGCGAGGGCTCGATCGCGGTCAAGAACAAGCAGAACACGCTGGTCGAACTGGGAACGTTAGGCAATGCCGGAACGGTCGTCACAAGCGTCGATGGCAAGCCGGTTGTTGCGCTTGGCCCCACCAAGCAGAACAGCAATCCGGCGGTGCGAGTGTTCAAGGACGGCACCTCGGTCTTTGCGGCGGGCGCCGGATCGAGTGGCAATGGCGCGGTCGCGGTATACGCGGACGGCCAGCTGCGCGCGGGCGTAGAGGCGCAGGGCGGCAACGGCCATATCTACGTGATGTCCGGGGAAACCGAGGTTGCGTCGATCAACTCCACCGACATGCCCGGCCAGGGACTGGTCATTGCCCGGGGCAAATCCGGTACGGCGTCGGCCTTCCTTAGTGCGGGCACTTCCGGCGGCGGGCATGTCGAGCTGAATGATCCCAGCGGCAACGAAGTGTTCAGCGCCGGCTACGACGGTGATGGGCCGGGCTATGCCTGCGTCAACCGCAAGGGGAAGAAGTGTCTCGGCGTTGGCCTTACCGGCATGGAGGGCTTCCACTAGCCTCCGCCGGGTGGCGTGAAGGTGAACCGGTCGTCGGTAAGCTCGGGGTCAGCGGCCGGGTCCACCGTGTAGGTGGTCTTGTCGATCAGGCCCGTGGGACTATCGTCAGCCTCGGCGAGGACTGCCTTGCGAATAAGGCTTGACCCGCTGTCGATCCAGATGGCGATCGGGCGGGTCTCCGTCGTCTGGACTCCGGTCTCGCGTCCAGTCGCCGTGATCTTGCGGCAAGCGTGGCCGTCAACGCCCTCGCCTCCGGCTTCCGCTGCGTTGAACAACCGCAGCGTTGGCCCATAGAGGAGCGCCTGCTGAAAGAAATAGGGCGGAATGAGATTGGCTGCACCTTTCGTGCTCGAATCGCCGGTGATGAACGCGGTAACGCCCCGGCCGCCGTCCCAAACGTCGTGCACGCCGGTCGCCTTCCACCAGCTCTGAAACGGACCGCCGTCGCACCAGATCACGTAGATGTCGCCGCCGGCGGCCTCGTCTTGGTCGAAACGGAAGAAGAAGTTGCGCGGCGCCCGGAAGGCAGTCTCGAAGCGATGGTGTTCCGTGGTGAGCGGCGTGTCTGGCCACTGGTAGTCGGTCGTGACCGTGCCTTTGTCGGAATAGGATTTGAGCGCCGCATAGCGCTCGGCCACCGCGGCCATCGGGCCTTGCGGCGGCGGACCCGGTTGCTCGTCGTCGCCTTCGGCGAACGCGCGGCCCGCCTGCAGGAGAAGGGGTGCCGTGAGCATCGCCTGCAGGAAGCGGCGGCGTGGAAGTACCAATCCGGTTTTGCCCATCACGATTTCTCCGGCAGCTTCACCAGTTCCACCCGGCGGTTGCGGGCACGTCCCTCGAGCGTGCTGTTGTCCGCAACCGGGCGCGTTTCGCCAAAGCCATCGCTTTCCAGGCGATCCGCCGCAATCTTGAAACGCGCGATGAGGGACTGCCGGACAGCCTCGGCCCGGCGCTTGGACAGATCGAGGTTATAGGCGTCGTCGGCTTGGCTATCCGTGTGGCCCTGGATGCTGAAGCGCCAGTCGGGGTGGCGGGCGAGCACGTCGGCAATGGCGACAAGCGCCGGCTCCGACTCCGGCCTGATCTCGGCACTGTTCACCGTGAAGAAGATCATTTGCAGGTCGATGCGGCCCTCGCTTTCGATCGCCTTCTCGATTTGCGCGGTGACCGGCGCCGCCGGCGGAGGTGGCGGCGGTGGAGGCGGCGGCGGGGGCGCGGGTGCCGGGCTGACCGGCACAGCCGGCGGCGGCTCGGGGGCCGGCGCCGATTCGGCGGGCGGCGGGGAGGCATCGGCCGAGTCGCCCCCCGTGCCTTCCGGCAAGCCAAGGTCGCCGGCGCCTTCGCCCGTGCCCGCCACCGCGACCTCGCTGGGCGGTGGGGCCGTCGCCGCGCAGGGCGTCAGAATCTTGACGACCTGCAGCACCTCCTTGTCGGGACTGATCTCGGTCGGCTCGCCGAGCAACTTGCGTTGCGCCTTCTCGTCGTCAGAAAGCGGCTGGTTGGCATCCATGCCGATCCGGAATTTGAGCATCAGCGGATTGTCGGGATCGTCGAGGACGTAGAACTCCGACTTGTCGCCGTAGAAGTCGCCCTCGAAGCGGACTGTCGGTAGCTCGACTTCTTCGTTGTTCACCGTAACCTTGAGCTTCGGCTCGTCGCCGCTGCGAGTCACCGTCGCGACCATCTGGTTGTCGTAGACGTTGGGATGAACTTCGCGGTCGATCGACGGCTTGTCGACGTTGAATGGAATGAAGATGCCGAGGTCGGCCGAACCATCGCTCTTCAGCTTGCGCAGGAACTCGCGCGAGATCCCGATGGCCGTCGTTCCGGGAACCGTCTCCGGCAGCACCTCGGCAAATTCCTGCAGGTAGAGGTCCGCGCTCTCCAGATCCTTCTGCAGGATGTTGCGCCAACTCACGGTCGTCTTCAGCGTCGGCGGGTCCCCGCTGAAGGGGTCGAAATCCATGTGCTGGTTGGAGTAGCGGATACGCACCTTCTCGGCGTCGATCGACTCGATGGTCTTGATCGATTCGTAGTCGCCGTCGCTCTCGTTGATCGCGGTGACTATCGTGAACCCGGGGCAGACCGGGATGATCGGCGCGGCCATCGCCGGCGCCGCGTCCAGGCAAAGGAACACCGCCAGAAGCGAGGGGGTCAGCGGCGCTCTTGTGACAGGGGCTCGGGCCTTGTCCATCGGGCGGATTCTCTCCAATGCCCGAGTGTCACCTGGCGGACGACGGCGGGTTGGGCGAAGCTTGCCAGCCCGCCCGGCCAGCGGTCAACGACCTCCGTCGGGCTGGTCGACGAGCCCGCGCCATGCCATCAGGGCTTCGGCTACCTTCGGCAGGTCGGCGAAACGCCGGATCACGGTCTCCGCGCCGGCCTCCGTCAGGATATCGGCATGGCCCGGCCAGGTATGCGCGCCGCCGGTGAAGCCGACCACGCGACAGCCTGCCGCCACCGCCGCGCGCACCCCGAATGCCGAGTCCTCGACGACGATCGTGTCGCGCGGCCAGAAGCCGAGCTTCTCCGTGGCATGCAGGTAGACGTCCGGTGCCGGCTTCGGCTTGCGCTCGCCGACCTCGACCGCGGAAAAGATGTGCGGCGCGAAACGGTCATAGAGCCGCGTCTTCTCGAGCTCCATGCGCAGCCGCTCGCCCGACGAGTTGGAGCCGATGGCGCGCGGATCGCCGGTGCGGTCGAGCCGGTCGAGGAGGTCGAACACGCCGGGCACCGGCTGCACCTCAGCGGCGAGACGCCGGTCCAGCTCTTCCTTCTGCTCCTCGAGGAAACCCTCGGGGAGGGGACGCCCGAGCTCCGCTTCGATCAGGTTGACGATGTCGCGGCTGGTCAGCCCGGCGAAGCGCTGGATCACTTCCTCGGGGGTTATCTCGTAACCGACCTTCTTCAAATGCTCGGCATCGACCCGCGCGGCGATGATCTCGGAATCGACGAGCACTCCGTCGCAATCGAAGATGATGAACATGTGCGGGGTTTTCCTTCGCGCCGCCAAAGCTCTACCCGCTGGACGCGCAAGAAGGAAGAGAGGAGCGCGCATAGGCGCTCCGCGGCCCTCGCACCGCCCATTCACCTCTGCTTAACCATGCCGCCTAACCCGGCATTCACCTTGTTCGGACAAGGTCGGCTCCGGGACTTGGCGGTGTTGGCGAGTAGCGTTCATGGGGCAAGTGCGTACGCAGCCGGAAGCTCCGGCATGGCTCGATTCGATCCTGAAGGGCGATTGCGTCGCCGAACTGGAGAAACTGCCCGCCGCTTCGGTCGACCTCGTCTTCGCCGATCCCCCCTATAACCTCCAGCTCGACGGCCGCCTGACGCGGCCGGACCAGTCCGAAGTCGATGCGGTCGACGATGCCTGGGACAAGTTCGCGAGCTTTGCCGCCTACGACGACTTCACCCGCGCCTGGCTATTGGCCGTCCGGCGCGTACTGAAACCAACCGGCACGTTCTGGGTCATCGGCTCCTACCACAACATTTTCCGCGTCGGCGCGATCCTCCAGGACCTCGGTTTCTGGATCCTCAACGACATCGTCTGGCGGAAGACCAACCCGATGCCGAATTTCCGCGGCCGCCGTTTCACCAACGCCCACGAGACGCTGATCTGGGCGAGCCGCGATTCCGACGCCCGCGGCTACACCTTCAATTACGAGGCCCTGAAGCGCGCCAACGACGACCTCCAGATGCGCTCCGACTGGCTGTTTCCGATCTGCACCGGGCATGAGCGGCTGAAGGGCGGCGAGGGCCGCAAGGTCCATCCGACACAGAAGCCGGAGGCACTCCTTCATCGCATCCTCACCGCCGCGTCGAAGCCCGGCGACGTCGTCCTCGATCCGTTTTTCGGCACCGGCACGACCGGCGCCGTCGCCAGGCGCCTCGGGCGCCATTTCGTCGGCATCGAGCGCGAGCAGGCCTACATCGAGGCCGCCGAGGCCCGTATTGCAGGGATCGAGCCGGCCCCCGACTCGGCCCTGGAGACGCCCACGGCGAAGCGCAGCGAGCCGCGCATTCCGTTCGGCACCCTCATCGAATCGGGGCTGATCGCGCCCGGCGCGATCCTCACCGACGCTCGCGCCCGCCATGCGGCGGAGGTGCGCGCCGACGGAACCCTTCGCGCCGGGGAGCACATCGGCTCCATCCATCGCGTGGGCGCGCTGGTCCAGGGGCTCGACGCCTGCAACGGCTGGACCTTCTGGCATTTCGACCGCGCCGGCGCGCGCGCGCCTATTGACGTATTGCGCCAGGCCGCGCGGAGCGAACTCGCCGCCGCGGGGGCGTGAGATTCACCAAATCGTGCGGATGTGCGGGTAGGCGCGCAGCTTTGCGTCCCCGGTAACCACCGCCGCGTCGAGGGAGCGAGCGGTTGCCGCGATGATCCGATCCGCCGGATCGCGATGGAGTTCGCCGGGCAGGTTCACCGCGTCTATCGCGATCGCGTTGTCCACCGGGACAAAGGCGACGCCGTCGATCGCCGCAACGGTCGCCAGCCACACCGCCACGTCGGTAGTCAGCCCGACCCGACCACGCCCGACCAGCAAGGCAATTTCCCATGCGGAAATCGAGGATACGCGGATGCCTCCGTCGGCCAACTCGCGGTCGATGGATTTCCGGCCGTGCGCTCCGATGCGCGCGACCTCGCCTGACACCCACCAGATGAGCGCGTGGGTATCGAGCACGATCAAGCGGGGTCGCCCTCGTTGAGCGCTTCCCAGTCGTCCTCGCCGACCGGCTCCATGGGTCGCTCGTAGAACAGCACTGAGCCCCGCAGCGTTTTCAGCGGGTCATCCTGCTTCTTCGAATAGGCGCGAACTTCCACCACGGGAATGCCGCGGTCGGTGACGATGAGCGGTTCGCCCGATTGCTCGACCTGCCGCAGCAGTGCGAGCGCACGCGCCTTGAAGGCTGATTTCGAGACGTGCTTGTTCATGATATGACCATAGTCAGATGACCATGGTCATATAGGTTAAATATCACCGCCTGCCAACTATGCGGCCGGAAATCCGTATTGCTCGAGGTCCGCTCGAAGCTGCTCCGGGGTGGTGACCACCTCGGCCTTCCAGCCCGCCTTGCGCGCCGCTTCGACGTTGACCGGATTGTCGTCGAAGAAAAGCGTCGCGGCCGGATTGAGGCCGAAGGTTGTTACGTGCAGCGCGTAGATCGCGGGGTCGGGTTTGACGATGCCGACGCGCCCGGACACCGTGATGCCGCGAAAGCGCGACAGGATCGGGAAGCGCTTCACCGCCTCCGGAAAGGTATCGGGCGCCCAGTTGGTCAGGGCGGTGACGTCCATCCCGCGCTCGATCAGGCTCTCCGCCAGGATGACGCTGGCTTCGATCTCGCCGGGCAGCATTTCGGCATGGTGGCGACGGAAGGCGCGGATCAGGTCGGCCTTGTCCGCGTGTTCGGCGATCAGTTCCTCTTCCGCCGATTTCCAGGTCTCGCCACGGTCGGTCTTCAGGAGCCAGGCATGGTTGCAGATTTCCGCGAGGAAATGGTTCCGCGCCGCCTCGTCCGGGATCAGCCGGCGGTAGGGAATATCCGGCTCCCAGCGGATGAGAACCCTGCCGAGGTCGAAGACGATGTGGCGGATGTCGTTCACGCGGCCTGTCCCATGTTGGCGGCACCGTCGCGCCGGCCTGGTTTCCTGGTTGCACCGGGGATAGCGGCTTCGATCGCCTTTTTCATGACGCTCGGCAAGGCCTCTCCGGCGAGGGTGTCGGCGGGCGCCCACCAGCAGCCCTCCGGCGCCACCGTCCCTGCCGGAACGATTGCCCGAAACACCGTCAGTTCCAGCCTGAAATGGGTGAAGACATGAACGACGGTCGCGGCAACCCGAGCCCACGCCGCTTGGATCGGCGCATCAGCCGAATCCGACAAGTCGCGGGCGCGATTCACCCATTCCGTTCCCGGCACCTCGGCCATGCCACCGAGCAGCCCGCGATCCGGACGACGGCGCAGAAGCACCCCGCCGTCGGGTCTGGCCGCCACGAAGGCCGCGCCAAACCGGACCGGTCGCTCGGCCTTGGCGGCGCGGACGGGAAACGCCTCTTCGCTGCCCATGCGATGGGCCAGGCAGGCATCGGCGAACGGACAGAGCGAACAGGCCGGCCGCTTGGGCGTGCAGATTGCCGCGCCGAGATCCATCATCGCCTGGGCATAGTCGCCGGCGCGCCGCTTGGGCGTCATTTCGGCCTGGCGCGCGCCGATCGCCTTCTTCGCCTGCGGTAGCGGAATCTCAATGGCGAAGAGGCGGGTCACCACGCGCTCGATATTAGCGTCGACCACCGCCACCGGCTCGTCGAAGGCGATCGCCACTACCGCCGCGGCGGTGTAGGCGCCGACGCCGGGGAGGGCGCGTAATCCCGCGGAAGTATCGGGGAATCGCCCGCCGTGATCGCCGACCACCGCTTCCGCGCAGGCCTTGAGGTTGCGCGCCCGCGCATAGTAGCCCAGCCCCGCCCACGCCTTCATTACCTCCTCGCGCGGCGCGGCGGCGAGCGCGGAAACGTCCGGCCAGAGCGCAATGAACTTCTCGAAATAGGGCTTCACCGTCGTCACGCCCGTCTGCTGCAGCATGACTTCCGACAGCCAGACGCGGTATGGATCGGGCATCACGCCGCCCTGCCGTTCCTTCGGCCCCACGCGCCAGGGCAGCTTCCGGGCATGGCGATCGTACCAGGCGAGCAGCGCGGCAGGCTCAAGCCGGGCAGGCGCTGCACTCGTCGGCTGGGTCATAAGGCGGCCAATTCCGGGGTTTGCGAGGCCAGTTTGATCCGGATCATGGCCCGGCATCCTGAATTGGGTTGGGCTGAGGCGCTTGGGCCTGTCAATGGCGTCATTCTAGCGACATGACCGGCCGGCGACAGTGGGTCTGTGAAGCACGCGGTGGAGAACCAGATGGCCGGGCCCGACGTCAAGGAGCTGCTCGCCAAGGTTGAGGCGCTGCGGGCCTCCGTCCTGAAGGAAGGCGCCGCGCTGGCCGAAACCTGGTCGAACTGGATCGAACGGCCGGAATTCCGCGAAAGTGCCCTCAATCTCGCCCGCTATCTTGCCCTTCGCCACCATGACTTGCGCCCGCTCCAGGGCCCGCTGATGCAACTCGGGCTCTCCTCGCTTGGCCGGCTGGAAAGCCGGGTCATTCCGGCGCTTGATGCCGTGTGCGCGACCCTGGCCGTGTTGAACGGCAGCAAGCACGGTCCGTGGCCGTCGACCGTGGAGTTCTTCTCTGGCGAATCGCTGCTCGCAGAACGGACCGCCGAGGTACTCGGGCCGGCCTCCCCGAACCGCCCCGTTCACCTGCTCGTCACCTGCCCGTCGGAGGCCGCGTCCGACCCGGGCTTCATGCGCCAGATTGCGAAACGCGGCGTCGAGGCGATCCGCATCAACTGCGCCCACGACGATGCCGACGCGTGGACAAGGATGATCGTCAACGCCCGCGCGGCGGAGCGCCTCACCGGCCGGCCGCTGAAGGTATTGATGGACATCGCGGGGCCGAAGATCCGCACCGGAAAGGTTCGCCAGGACGGCGAGAAGACACGCGTCATGCAGGAACAGCTGGTCGCGCTCGCCCGGCCGGGCCGGCTGGCCGAAGTGGAGCCCACGCTGTTTGCCGTCGAGTGCACCCTCGCCGAACCGGTGGCGGCCGCCAGGCCCGGAGATCGGGTTTTCTTTGACGACGGGGCGATGGCCGCGGTCGTCGAGAGAAAGGCCCTCTGGGGGGTGATCGTTCGGGTGACGAAATGCCCGCCCGATGGCTTCCGCGTGAAAACCGAGAAGGGGCTGAACTTCCCTGACACGGAATTCCACCTTGCCGCCCTGACCGCGAAGGATCTGGAGGACCTGGATTTTATCGCCGGCCACGCCGACGGCATCGAATTCAGCTACGTGCAGTCCGCCGACGACGTTGCCGAGCTGCAGGACGAGCTCGCGAGCCGCCGGGCCGCATGGCGCGAGCTATCCCTCATCCTGAAGATCGAGACCATCCGGGCGGTTCGTCACCTGCCCGAGATCGTCGTGCGCGCCGCCGGCCGCCAGCCCTCCGCGATCATGATCGCGCGCGGCGACCTGGCGGTCGAGATCGGCTTCGCCCGGCTCGCGGAGATGCAGGAGGAGATTCTCTGGGTCGGCGAGGCCGCCCGGGTCCCCGTCATCTGGGCGACCCAGGTGCTCGAGCACCTGATCAAGCGCGGCACGCCGCTGCGCGGTGAAATGACCGACGCGGCGATGTCCGGGCGGGCCGAATGCGTCCTCCTCAACAAGGGCCCGCATCTCTTCGAGGCGATCACCGAACTCGACGGCCTCCTCGGGCGCATGGGTGAGCATCAGCACAAGAAGACGTCCCGGCTGCGCAAGCTCGCCAGCTGGTAGATGCGGGCAGCGGCGTCGTCAGCGGCGAGCCTCGCTGGGGGCAAGAAATTGCCGTCATGCTGCAATCCCCCAAGCGAACCGCGACTTCGGCGAGGCGGCGGTCGCCCGTTGTGTCGGCAAGGATCATTTCAGGGGCGGTCGCCGGCGCGGAATTGGTTTCAGGTCTGGCTCCGTGCCACCCATCCGCACCAAACGCTGCGCCGCCTCGCGCTGGATCAGGGATTCCAGCGCCGCGTTGACCAGCGCTGATTTTTCCTTGATCCCGCTGTACTCCTGCGCGTCCGCGAGAAGCTCGTCGTCGAGGGTGAGGGTGGTTCGCATCGCGTTTCTCCGGCGCACCAAGACAGCATCATATGATGCGCAGGACAATGCAGCGAGATCGGGCTCCTAGCCGGCCTCGCGGAAGCGCTCGGCCGTCTGCAGGTCGACGGACACCAGTTGCGACACCCCGCGTTCGGCCATGGTGACGCCGAAGAGCCGGTTCATGCGCGACATGGTGATCGGATTGTGCGTGATCACCACGAAGCGCGTATCGGTCGAGCGCGACATCTCGTCGAGGAGATTGCAGAAGCGTTCGACGTTGGCGTCGTCGAGCGGCGCATCGACCTCGTCGAGGACGCAGATCGGCGCCGGGTTGGTGAGGAAGACGGCAAAGATCAGGGCCATCGCGGTCAGCGCCTGCTCGCCGCCGGAAAGCAGCGTCATGATCTGCGGCTTCTTTCCCGGCGGACGCGCCAGGATTTCGAGGCCCGCTTCCAGCGGATCGTCGGATTCGGTGAGCTGCAGCTCGGCCACTCCACCGCCGAAGAGGTGCGTGAAGAGCCGCTGGAACTCGGAATTGACCTTGACGAAAGCGGCGGTCAGGCGCTCGCGGCCTTCGCGGTTGAGGCTGACGATGCCTTGCCGCAGCCGCTGGATCGCGGCGACGAGATCGTCGCGCTCCGCGACCATCGCATCGCGCCGCTGCGCGACTTCCGTCGCTTCGGCTTCGGCGCGCAGGTTGACCGCACCGAGCCGCTCGCGCTCCTGCTTGTAGCGCTCGAGGCGGGCCTCGGTTTCGCCGAGCCCGGGAAGCGCGGCGTCGGGCTTCAGTTCGGCGACCGTGGCGACCTCGTCGGGAGCGCAGTCGAGCGCCTCGTGGATGCGCGCCGTGACCTCCACCAGCCGTTCGCGCGCCGCGCTCACCCGCTCCTCGGCGCGCCCGCGCTGCTCGCGCGCTTCCGCCAGCGCGTCGAGGGCCGCGCGCGCCAGCTTGTCGGCTTCGGCGAGCGCGGCCTCGCCGCCGGCGAGCCGGTCGCTGGCCTCGGCTCGCGCCGCCTCGGCGGTTGCGATCTCGGTGAGCAGCGCGACCCGCTTTGTCTCGATTTTCGCCGGCTCCTCGGCGAGCCGTGTCCGCTCTCCGGCGGCCTCATTGCGGCGCGCCGAGAGGGTGGCAATCTGGCCTTCGGCGTTCGTGGCGCGCTGGTGCCAGTTCTGGCGTTCGACCGCGATCGTGGCGAGGCGGCTCGAGCGCATCTCGGCTTCGCGCGCCAGCGTCTCGACCGCCGCGCGCGCTTCGGCGAGCGCGGCGCGGTCGACGCCGACTTTCTCGCGGATGGCCGTCATGCGGTCGGCGAGGCTCTCCGGCGCCGGTGTCGCGGCAAGGCCTTCCGCCGCCTTTGCCCGCGCCGCTTCCTGCTCGGCGACGCTGGCGGCGAGCCGGCTCTGCGCCTCATCGAGGCCGCTTCGCCGCGCCGCGATCCGCGCTGCCTCGCGCTCGACGGCGGCGAGCGCTGTCCGCTGCTCGTCGACCGCCTTCTGCGCCTGCCGCCACGCTTCCCGCGCCTGGCGTTCGTTGTCCTCGGCCGCGCGGGCGGCGGCGACGGCCGCGTCGTATGCGCTACGGCGTTCCGCCGCCGTGGCGCGCGCCGTTACAGCCTCGGTGTCGAGTTCGGCCAGCCGGTTGCGATTGGCGAGACGCTGCGTCGAGGCCTTGGGCGAGTCGGCGGCGGCCGCATAGCCGTCCCAGCGCCAGAGGTCGCCGGCACGGGTGACCAGGCGTTGGCCGGGCTTCAGCAGCGTTTGCAGGCGGGCGCCGCCCTCGGCGGCAACGATGCCGGTCTGGGCAAGGCGGCGGGAAAGCACCGCCGGCGCCTCGACATAGTTGGCAAGCGGCTCGCACCCCGCCGGGAGGCGCGCATCGTCGTCGGCCATCGCGACCATGCTCCAGTGCGCCGCCGCGCCGGCGTCAGCCGGCGCGTCGAGGTCGTCGCCGAACGCGGCGCCGAGCGCGGCTTCATAGCCGGCGGCCACTTTCACCGAGTCGATAACCGGCGTGTGGCCATCGATCTGGGTCGTGGTCAGCATGGCGACCAGCGCCGCCGCTTCCGCTTCGAGGCGGCCGAGCGCGCGCTCGGCCTCGGCGAGGGGCTCGCGCGCGGCGGAAACCTTGTCGCGGGCGGAACCGGACCGCCGCTCGCCGGCATTGGCCGCCGCCTCCGCTTCAGCCAGCCGCGCCTCCGCGGCTTCGACCGCGGCGCGATGCTCGTCGGCCGACGCGGCTCCCGCCGCCGCCGCATCGAGGCCGGCGAGTTCCGCTTCGACCGCGGCGACCTCGCGGCCCTGTTTCGTCAAACGCTCCCCGGCTTCCGCGAGGGCCCGCGAATATTGACCGCGGCGGGCGGTGATCTCCGCCAGCTCGCCGGTGAGCGCTGCCAGCTGTTGCTCGCTCTCGGCGACGACGCCCTCGCTCGCTTTGCGCCGCAAGGCCGCGCTGGTCTGGCGGTCGCTCATGGCGGCATTGGCGGCTTCGAGCCCGGCCTCTTCCTCGTCGAGGCGGGCGAGGATCGCGCGATTGTCCGCGATCATCCGCTCCTCGCGCTGGATATCGTCGGAGAGCTGGCCGAGGCGCCGGTCGAGTTCGCCGAGCCGGTCCTTGACGCGCGCCTCTTCGGCATCGAGCGCGTCGCGGGCGACGAGGATCCGCTGCAATGCCGCGCCGGCGCGCGCCGCTGCGTCGCGCAGCGCGGGCAGGGCGGCGGCGGCTTCCGCCGCGACGCGGCCGGCCCGCGTCTGGTCGTCGGCGCGCTCGGCGGCGACGCCGGTTGCCTGGACGAGCGCCGCCTCCGCCTCGCTCAAGGTCGCGGTCGCGGCGCGCCAGCGCAGATGCAGGACCGTCGCCTCCGCCTTGCGGATTTCGCCAGAGAGATTGCGGTAGCGGACGGCCTGGCGGGCCTGGCGCTTAAGCTGGTCGAGCTGGCCATCGATTTCGGCGATGACATCGTCAAGGCGCCCGAGATTCAGCTCCGCCGCCGACAGCCGCAACTCCGCCTCGTGGCGGCGATTGTGCAGGCCGGAGATGCCGGCCGCCTCTTCGAGGAGGGCCCGGCGTTCGGTCGGCTTCGCCGAGATCAGCTCGCCGATCTTGCCCTGGCCGACCATGGCGGGCGAGTGCGCGCCCGTCGAAGCGTCGGCGAAGAGGAGCTGCACGTCGCGCTGGCGGACGTCGCGGCCGTTGACCTTGTAAACGGAGCCCGCCTCGCGCTCGATCCGCCGCGTGATCTCGATCTCGGTCGTATCGTTGAAAGCGGTCGGCGCGTTACGGTCGCTATTGTCGACCGCCAGCGAGACCTCGGCGGTGTTGCGCGCCGGGCGATTGAGGCTGCCCGAGAAGATCACGTCGTCCATGCCGGACGCGCGCATGTTCTTGTAGGAGGCCTCGCCCATGACCCAGCGGAGCGCCTCCACCAGGTTCGACTTCCCGCATCCGTTCGGTCCGACGACACCGGTCAGGCCCGGTTCAATGACGAATTCGGTCGGCTCTACGAACGACTTGAAGCCGAGGACCCTGAGACGGGTGAAATGCACCGGTCAACTCCCGAGACGCGCTCGCCGGAACGGCGGGGGCGAGCGCTCACCGGGTAGGGTGATTCGGCGCTAACCCGCAAGAATCTTATCGATTTCCGCGAGGGTCTGCTCGCCTTCTTCCTTCTTGCCGTTGAAGAAGAAGGTGGGCGTGGCGGTGACGCCGAACTTTTCGGCGGCGCGATTCTTCACCGCGTTGATGCCGTCGAGGATCGCCTGGTTCTTCAGGCAGGTGTCGAAAGCGTCCTGCCCGATGCCCGCCTGTTTCAGGAGTGCGGCGAGGGCGACCTGAGGATCGTTGACGAAGGCCCATGTGGCCTGCTGCTCGTAAAGGAAATCCACCAGCGCGTAAAATTTCTCCGGCGGGGCGCAGCGCACTTCCATGATCGCCGACTGGTCGATCGGGTTCAGCGGGAACTCACGGAAGATGTAGTAAACCTTGCCGGTGTCGATGTACTTCGCCTTGAACGGCTTGAAGACCTCGGCATTGAAGCGCTGGCAATGGCTGCAGGTGAGCGAGCCGTATTCGATCACCACGTTCGGCGCCTTGGGATCGCCGAGGGCGTGGTCGCCGAGCGGGCCGGCGACCATCAGGTCGGTGCCCGCCACCTGGGCGGGGCCGGCAACCGCCGGCTGGCCGGGGTTGGCCTGCGTCGCCTTCTCGTTCGCGGTGAGCGCGGCGGGGCCCCCGCCCGACTGGGTAAAAAAGAAGATCGCCGCTGCCGCGATGATCGCGACCACCGCGACGACGAGGATCGTCACTCTGGGCTTCATGGGATTGAGGCTGCTTTCGGTTTGGTCGGGTCGGGAAGGGAAGGCCGGCACTCTGCCGCAAGTCGCCGCCAATGCACAGGCGAATTGTGGCCTTTATTGGCTTTTGCCTGCGGGCTTTCTTGTCGCGAGGATTTCGCGGCCGAGACGGTCGAGCGAGGCACGCAGCCCGTCGTCGGCGACCCCGGAGAGCGTGCCGGCGAGCCTTGCCTCGGCTTCGGCGGCCAGCAGCGGCGTCTCGATCACGGCCATGCGGGTCTCCGCCGTCACGCTTCCCTGGACGATTCTGGCCTGCCCGACCGCGGCGTAACCGAGGAAGGCGTTCACCCGTTCGACGATCTGCGGCAGCTGGTGCTGGACGTAGATGGCGCGCGGGCCGTCGACCCTCAGCACCAGGAGGCCGGGCACGTCGGCTTCGGCTCCATTCCCCCGCGGCCATACGATCTTCTCCGGTGCGGTCCAGGCGGCGAAGGCAGGTCCGACGATCGCGGGCCACGCCGCGATCAGTTCTGCCTTGGCAAATCCGCGCTTGGCGGTGACCGGACCCAGGATCTTCCCGACCAGTTCCGTCAGCGCAACCGGACCCCGGCGGCGGTTCTTGGCCGTCAAATCGGTCATGTCCGTTTGTCGCACGGAACGCCGTTCTGCCGGAAGCGCGCCGGATGCTATTTCAACAGTCCCGCGCCGATGCAATAAAACAAACAAGATCAATGGCTTACTTCATAAGCACCAATTCTTGACACTGTCGGACCTGAAAACTATGGTGCGCGCGGCTTTCAAGGGCGAGGCGGGATTCTTCGGTTTTCTTGGCGCTCCCAAAAGGGGACGAGAGCATGAGCGAGAGCGACGGCCGCCGAAAGCCCGGGCCGGACGTTTCGCCGCCGCCGGGAGATGCCGAGCTTTCCAGAAGGCTGCGGGAACTGGATCGCCAGCTCGGCCCCAGCCGGGCGGAGCAGGCGGTCATTGCCGGGTTGAGGGACGAACCTCCGAAGCCCGGCAT
>JBBQGL010000069.1:0-19355 GCA_038323025.1 Hyphomicrobiales bacterium | reverse complement strand
AAGGGGCGCGCTCATGAGGCGTCTTGTGCGTGGAGCGGGTGTGGCGTCCGCGGCTGCCCTGAGGGGCGTCGGTTGGGATGAAACCCGGCCGAAGGGGTTCGCACCCCCGGTCCCGGCTGGCGCCCGCGAAGTAGCCCGCCGGCACTACGACCGGCTGTGGGTTCTGCCCACCTTAAGGGCGGCGAGCGCAAATGCTTGGCCGTTCCGGAGAGCGAAAGCGGGAGGCTCGAATAGCGCTACGGCGGGCGCCTCTGAAAGCGCCCCACTCGGACTACCCGGACTGGCGTTTTCAATGCGCCCGCCACCCCCTTCGGGCTTCCGAGGGGCAATGACCGAGCATCCATATTACCCGGACCGGATCGGCCGCGGGGACGGGTGGGCGCGCGCGAATGGCGAGCAGCAAGGAGCTATAGTGCGCGAACTACCCGGCCCCATGCTGCTGCGGTGAACGCCGGAAAAGGGATCATCTCATGAAGATCAAGCGGCTTCAGACCTTCCTGGCGAACGCCGGCCTGCGCAATTACCTTTTCGTGCGCCTCACCACCGATACCGGCCTGACCGGCATCGGCGAAGCCTCGCTCGAATGGCAGGAGCGCGCCGTCGACGTGCTGCTTGGCGAATGGGTGGCGCCGCGCGTCGTCGGCCGCGACCCGTTCGATATCGAGCGGGTGATCGGCGACATGATCCGCGACCAGTATCAGGGCGGCTCCACAGTGATGACCGCGATCAGCGGCGTCGAGATCGCGATGTGGGACCTGATCGGCAAGGCCTGCAACCAGCCGGTCTATCGCCTGCTCGGCGGGCGCGTGCACGACGCCATCCATGCCTATGCCAACGGCTGGTACGGTGGCTGCCGCACACCGGCCGACTTCGCGGCGCGGGCTGCAACGGTCGCGGCGCGCGGCTATAGGGCCCTGAAGTTCGACCCGTTCACGACGGCCTGGAAAAGGCTGGCCCGCGCGGATGAGGACGCGGCCGTCGCCATCGTCGACGCGGTTGCCAGCGCGGTCGGGCCGAAGGTCGGGCTGATGATCGAGATCCACGGCCGTCTCGCCGCCGGCGATGCCATCCGCTTCATCCGCCGCCTCGCGTCCCACAACATCGTCTGGTGCGAGGAGCCGGTCCAGCCGGAGAATCTCGATCTTCTCCGCGAGGTGAAGCTGGCCTCGCCGCATCCGATCTCGGCGGGAGAGCGACTCTACACGCTCGCCGATTTTGCCCGGCTGACCGCCATGCGCGCCTGCGATGTGGTTCAAATGGACATCGCCCATTGCGGCGGGATTTCCGCCGCAAGAAAGATAGCTGCCTTCGCCGCGGTCGAGGACATGGGAGTTTCGCCGCACTGCTCGATCGGACCGGTGGCTTTCGCCGCCGCCATCCATTTCGCCTATGCCACACCCAACATGATGCTCCTCGAAGCCTTCGCCGAATTCGACGTCGACTGGCGCAGCGACCTGGTCAGAGGCTGGAATCCTCTCGACGGCGGAACCGTCGCGCTCCCCGATCGGCCCGGCCTCGGCATCGATATCGACGAAGCGGCGATCGCCGCTCATCCCTACAGGGCCATGTCGTTCCCGTCGCTCTGGGACGCGACCTGGACGCAGGAATTCACCGGCGCGGAAGCGTTCCGCGCCCCTCGCTGATCGTATCGGAGGAGCTTACGCCGTGCCCCGCATCAGCGACACCGCCCGGTCGGCAAGCGCCATGGTTGGCGCGTTGGTGTTGGCCGTGACCAGCTTCGGCATCACCGAGGCATCGACGACGCGGAGGCCTTCGACACCGCGCACGCAGAGCCGAGGATCGACCACCGCGGCCGGATCGTTGTCAAAACCCATGCGGCAGGTCCCGACCGGGTGGTAGTCGGTCTTGACCGTGCGGCGGACATGCTCGTCGAGGGCCGCATCGCTCGTCGCCGCCGGCCCCGGCGCGATCTCCTCCCGCACGATGTCCTTCAGCGGCGCGGCGCGGAGGATCTCGCGCGCCGCCCGCATCCCCTCGCGCAGATGGCGGATGTCGTCGGGATGGCCGAGGTAGTTCGGATTGACCAGCGGCAGGTCCTTCGGGTCGGCGGAGCGGAGCCGCACCCAGCCGACGGCGCGGGGGCGCATCAGGACCGCATGCAGCGTCACCCCGTCTATGTTCGGCACGTCGCGCACGTCCTCGTCGACGTAGCTCGTCTTCGGGACGCACCAGACCTGGACGACGGGGTCGCCGGTGCCGTCCTCGGGCACATGGAAGGAGCATGCCTCGACGCCGGTCGTCGCGATCCGCCCGCGGCCGAAGAGGAGATACTCGACGCCGTTGCGGATCATGCCGATGCCTTCGTCCTGGCCGTAGTATCCGTATGGCCCCGGCGCGGCGGCGATAATCGGCGCCCCGGCATGATCCTGGAGGTTCTCGCCGACACCGGGGAGGTCCACCGCGACGGGAATGCCGAACTGGCCGAGCTGAGCCGCGGGACCGATGCCGGAGAGCATCAGGAGCTGCGGCGAGACGAAGGCGCCGGCCGAGAGGATCACCTCCCCGTCGGTGCGTGCGGTCTTGCTCTCGCCGCCCTCTTCGTACTCGACGCCGGTCGCGCGGCCCTTCTCGACGAGGACGCGGCGGACGCTGGCGCCGGTGACAATCTCGAGGTTCGGATTTCCGGCAAGCGGCGCAAGGAAGGCATCGACGGCGCTGCACCGCCGCCCGCCGCCCGCGGTGGTCTGCAGATAGCCGACGCCGGCGGGATTCCCCTGGTTGAAGTCGGCTGTGTAGGGCATGCCCATGCCCTGCACCGTGCGCACGTAGATGTGGCTCATCTCGCAGACGAAGCCGGGGTCCGAGACGCGCAGCGGCCCGCTCGTCCCATGGAAGCGGTTGTTGAATTTCTGATTGCGTTCGAGCCGCGTGAAGTGCGGCAGGATCGTCTCCCACGACCAGAGGTCGCTCTTCGCCATCTCGCCCCAGGCGTCGTAGTCGGCGGCACGGCCGCGCATGTAGGCCTGGGCGTTGACGCTGCTGCCGCCGCCGAGCACCTTGCCCTGCGGTATCGTCTGCACGCGGCCGCCGAGCTGCGTTTGCGGCACGGTCTGGTGCTGCGTGAGGTACTTGGTGCCGCCGAGGATCTTGCTGAAGCCGGCCGGCACCTTGAGGATCCAGTTCTTGTAAGCACCGCCCGCTTCGAGGAGGAGGACGCGGGCGCCGAACTCGCCGGCCAGCCGCGCCGCGACGACGCAGCCGGCGCTGCCCCCGCCGACGACGATGTAATCGTACGCCTTTGCCGTCATCGCCGCGAACCGGGCGCGGTCGCCCGCTCCAGGCCGCGCAGATAGCCGAGCGCGAAGAGATGGCCCTGCATGCCATAACCCTCGGGCGCCTCGCTCGCATCGGTCGCGAGCTGCGGCGCATGATCGCTGCGCAGGTAACCGTCGAACCCGATCTCGTGGAGCTTGCGGAAGATCGCGATCAGGTCGGTCTGCCCGTCATCGGGGAAGGTCTCGACGAAGTCGTCGATGGTGCCCCTGATGTCGCGGACGTGGACGTAGGGAATGCGGTCGCGATAGCGCTCGATGAGGGCGGCGATATCGGCGCCCATCTCGGCGAAGCAGCCGATGCAGAAGGTGATGGCGTTGGCGGGGCTTGGCGAGATGGCGAGGAGCCGGTCGAAACTCGCCTCGCTGCCCATGATCCGCTCGAGGCCGCAGAGCGGCGAGAGCGGCGGGTCGTCCGGATGCATCGCCAGGCGCACCCCCGCCGCTTCCGCGGCCGGCAGGACCGCCTTCAGGAAGCGCTCGAGGTTCTCCCACATCTGCTCGCGCGGGATCGGCGTCTCGTCGTGCGGCATGGTCGTGGCGGTGACATCGGCGCGGCGGAAGGCGCTGGTGCGCGCGCCGCCGCGCGTCTTCGCGTCGAACGCCGTGCGCACGACCATCGCGTCCTCGCTCACCTGCGGCATGAAATTGTAGGCGATCACCTCGACGCCGAGCCGGCCGAGATTGCCGACTATCCGCTTGTAGCGCTCGATCTGCCCGGCGGCGCCTTCCTTGCCGAGAACGATCCTGTCGATCGCCGGGCCTGCCTCGGCCACCTTCAGCGGCAAGCCGAAAGCGGCATAGCGGTCGCAGATGACCCGGAGCTCATCAAGGTCGTCAGGCAGGTCGTGCATGTCGTAATGGACGGCATAGTCGGCGCCGAGCTGCTTCAGCGCGCGCAGCCGGCTCTCGGTTGGCGGAGCGGCGACCATGGACAGTTTCATCACGCGGCTCCCGGAAGCGAACGGTCAGATCGGATCGAGCGGATAGAGTGGCCGCGTCGCCTTCCGGAAAGGAATGCGGCGCATGTCCGGAGCTGTCGGGCCGGGCGTGTTGGCGGCAAGGATGCGCGCCGCGGCCGGCCCGAAGCTCTGCCGGAAGTGCGACGGCGACTTGACGAAGACGAGCGCCGCGGCCTCGAGCGGAAGTCCCTGCGAGGTGTACATCGCTTTGTCCCACTCCATCGACGGCTGACTGCGGACGAGTACGCGGATCGCGCCGACGGCGATCACTGCGCAGGGGCCCATGCGCAATTCGAGACCGTTCGGCCCGCCGTCGGTCATCCGGTAGGTGCCGTCGGACACCGACTGCACGACGCCGGTCACCGCAACCGGATCGCCATCCGCCTTCGAGAAAGCGTGACCGAGCTTGAGGCGCACGGTCGCACCGGAACCCGCCACCGTGGCGGCCCTGGCCGCCTCCGGGTCGCAGAGCGTCAGATAGGACAGGCGGGAAGCGCGGTCCGCGCCCGCCGCGAGCAGCGCCTTCAATACCGCCGGGCTGTCGGCGGCCGAGCCGCCGGTCGGCGCATCGCCGGCATCGCTGATCACGGTGACCCCCTCGGATGCGAGGCCGATGCGGATCGTCTCCTCGAGCGGCGTGAGGTCGGGGAAAAAGTCGGCCCGGCGCTGCCAGGCCATGTCCGCGAGCCTCTCGGCCGCCTCGGTCGCCCGCTTCTGGTCGTCGGCACAGACGAGCACGGCGAAGCCGAGGTCCGGCACGTCGATCCATGGCTGGACCGGAAAGAGCGCGGCGTGAATGACCTCGCCCTCGCTCTCCATCCGCCTCGCTTCCTCGACGATCGGGCGAAGCGGCCCGTCGGTGGTGCGGGTGCAGACCGGGCTCACCAGCATGGGCCGCTTGGCGAGCGCCATCGCGGGCATCTTCCGCCGCCCGGCCACGACGTCGAGGAGGAGCCGCGCCGTGCGCACGCCGGTCTCGTACATGTCGATGTGCGGATACTCGCGATAGCCGATGTGGAACACGTTCGGCTGGAGCATAAGCGGCGTCAGGTGACCGTGGAGATCTAGGCTGACGCCGATCGGCACGGCGGGCGACAGGATCTTCCTCATGCGCGCGATGATCTCGCCATCGCCGTCGGGCTGGTCCTCGACGACCAGCGCGCCGTGCAAGGCGAGGAGAAGCCCGTCAACCGGCAGCGCGGCCCGGAGGCGGTCCTCCATCTCGCCGACCAGCGCGTCAAAGGCTTCGCGGGTGACGGTGCCGCTCGCGGCGGCATAGGCGGCGAGGAGCGGGACGGGCTCGGCGTCTACCTCCCTGAGCGCGGCAAGGAATCCCGGCACTTCGGTCCGGGCCTCGCCGTAGCGCGTCAGGATCTCGGCGCCGCGATAGAGGTAGTAGCTCTCGAAGGTCTCGACGGTCGTCTTCAGCGGCGAAAAGCTGTTGCTCTCCTGCATGAGCGAAGCGATGGCGATCCTGGCGGGCATGGACTGTCCTGGGTGGATACGTGCGTCGCCGAAGATACCCGATCAGAGACCGGCGAGGGCATCCTTCAGCACCGACACCGTCTCGTCGACGACCGCGTCGGCGTGTTCGGTCGAGATGAACCAGGCGCCGCGTTCGAGCGCGCGGACGCCGCGCTCGAGGAGCCGCGTCGTGAGCCGCACATAGCCGGCGCGATCGGTGGCGAGGATATCGCGGTAGTTCTTCGGCGGCGACGCGAGGCCGAAGCCGACGTGGAAGATCTCGGGGAAGCCGGTCACGGTTGCGGTAACGCCGGCCGCGGCGAACGCGTCGGCGACGCCGTGCATCAGCCGCGTCCCCTGGCGCGCGAGCGTCGCGTAGGTGCCAGGAGCTTTCAGCGCCTTGAGGGTGGCGACCGTCGCCGCCATCGCGACCGCCTGCGAGTTGTAGGTGCCGCCGTGCATCACCTTGCCGCCGACGAAGAGGTCCATGAGCGAGGCCGAGCCGGCGAGACCCGCGACCGGGAAGCCGTTGGCGACTGCCTTGCCGAAGATGGTGACGTCGGGAGTCACGCCGAGCCTTGCTTGCGCGCCGCCCGGCCCGACCCGGAAGCCGGTGATGACCTCGTCGAAGATGAGCACCGTACCCGTTCGCCGGCAGACCTCGCGTACGCTTTCGAGATAGCCCGGAACGGGAAAGATGGCGCCGGTGTTGCACATTGCCGGCTCCATGATCACTCCGGCGACATCGCCCTGCGACAGGCGTTGCTCGAAGAAATCCGGCCGGTTCCAGGAGAGCACCTCGACGTGCTGGCCGGCAAGCGCGTCCTGGCCCACGGTGCCGGGCTGCGGCACGGGCGCGCGTTCGGCACCCATCGCGTCTGCCGCCGGCGCGACGCTCCACAGCACGTTGTCGAGCCAGCCGTGATAGTGGCCTTCGAACTTGATGATGGTGCCGCGGCCCGTGGCGGCCCGAGCCAGCCTCAGGGCCGCCTGGACGGCCTCGCTGCCCGACGAGGAGACGCGGACCTTCTCCGCCGACGGCAGCATTCCGCAAACCAGCTCCGCGGCCTCGAACTCGACCTCGCTCTGCCCGCCGAAAAGAATGCCGCGCTCGAGCTGGGCGCGCACCGCCTCGACCACGACCTCCGGCCGATGGCCGAGGATCATCGGGCCCATCCCAAGGTAGTAGTCGATCAGCCGATTCCCGTCGATGTCGTAAAGGAACGGCCCCTCGGCATGATCGAACACCAGGGGCGTGGGCGAAATACCGAGACGGAAATTGCTGCTCACACCTCCCGGCAGGAATCGGGAAGCTTGGCGAATGCGCTCGGCGGAGCCGTTGAAGCTGCGATGCACGGTGCTTGTACCGAGATGCTTTGGCTGGCATCATTCAGCACGCGCCCCCGTTTCGTGTCAAGAAAAGTGTATTCCTTCAGGAGGAACGACATGGCTTCGCTTGCGCCGGTTGACGGGCTCGACGATCGCTACCTGGTCCAGCCCGTGTTGAAGGCGATGCAGGTCCTCCAGCTCGTCTGCGAGGCGCCCGAGCCGGTATCGTTGAACCAGCTGGTCCGCGACGCCGCCCTCCCCAAGACCACGGTGTTCCGTTATCTCCGCACGCTCGCAACGCTTGGCTTTGTCGAGCACAACCCCGAGGCCGACCGCTACCGTCCGGGCATCGGCCTGTGGCGGCTGTCGCATTCGAGCAGCCCTTACGAGACGCTGCGCCAGGCCGGCAAGCCGCACATGAAGCGCCTCCGCCAGCGTTTCAACGAGACGATCAATCTCGGCGTTCTGTCAGGGGGCGAGGTGGTCTATCTCGACGTCCTTGAAAGCGAGCGGTCGTTGCGCATGCAGTCCAGCGTTGGAGCGACCGACCCCCTCCACAGCACTTCGCTCGGCAAGGTTTTCCTGGCGTTTCGCCCGCCGAACCAGCGGGCGATGCTCATTCCGCCGACGCTCCCCAGGCTGACCGGGAACACGATCACCGATCGCGCCGCGCTCCTCGACCAACTCGAGATCATCCGCGCGACGGGCTATGCGATCGAGATCGGCGAAAACGAGGAAGGCTCCTACTGCATCGCCGCCCCGATCCTTGACCGGCGCGACGTGGCGATCGCCGCGATGAGCCTGTCGGCACCGATCTCGCGCTACGACGAGAGTTCTCGCCAGGCGATCTGCGCCGGGCTCATCACCGCGTGCAACGAGATCGGCCGGACGCTGCGCGGCGAGGCCGCCGAGTCGGGATCCGAGGGGGCGAAAGCGGTAGCCTGAGGCCTGGACCGCAAACTGCATTGGGAATTGGCCCTTGACGATCGCTGCGCGACCATGAAACAAATATTTCGTCTCGTGAACCGCCGGGGGAGCGGGCAGTGGGTTTAGACGCGAAGGACGCGGCGGCTCCCAAGGCGGAGTTCGTGATCGAGGCGATCGACATCGTCAAACGCTTCGGCCACGTCCAGGCGCTCGACGGCGCGAGCCTGCAGGTCCGTCCGGGCGAGGTGCTGGCACTGGTCGGCGACAACGGCGCCGGCAAGTCGACGCTCACCAAGATCATCTGCGGCGCGCTGACACCGGACAGCGGTCGCCTTGCCTTCTGGGGACAGCCGACCAGCGTGACCTCTATCCGGCACGCCCAGGAACTCGGCGTGGAGACCGTCTACCAGGATCTTGCCCTCGCGCCCGACCTCTCGGTGGCCGAGAACATGTTTCTCGGGCGCGAGCCCATCGCCGGGGGTTTACTCGGCGCCTGGACCTCGGCCCTCGACCGCCGCAGGATGCGGCAGGCCGCGCAAGAGGCGATAAGGGCCGCCGGCATCACGACCCTGAACAGCGTCGACCGTTCCGTGCGCGACCTGTCCGGCGGTCAGCGTCAGGCGATCGCGGTCGCCCGCGCCGTCATGTGGGCGACAACCGCCATCCTCATGGACGAACCGACCGCGGCACTCGGCACCAAGCAGACCGACATCGTGTACGAATCGATCCGTTCCGCCGCGGGCCGCGGGCTCGCGGTCGTGGTGATCTCCCACGACATCCCCAAGATGCTGAACCTCGCCGACCGCTTTGCCGTCATGCGCCAGGGCCGGACGGTTTCGAACACTCCCGCGCGCGACCTGACCCTGACCGATGTCGTCACGCTGATGCTTGGCGGCAGGACCAAGGGAGCGGCCGCATGACCGGGGCGGCGCAGCCGACCCCGAGTGCTCCGTCCCCTGCTCCCAGCCGTCTTGCCGCGGCCGTGCGATCGACTCCGGTTGGCATGGCCGTCATCGTGCTCGCGCTGATCATCGTCTTTGGCGTGCTGTCGCCGAACGGCGCGTTCTTCCGCATCAGCAACCTCAGCACGATCACGCTCAACGTGGCGGTCACGATGCTGCTCGCCGTCGGCACCACGTTTGTGCTCGCTTCCGGCGAACTCGACCTGTCGATCGGATCCAACGTCGTCCTGTCGTCGGTGGTGGCGGCGCAGGTTCTCGTCGGCGTCTCGGGCACCTATGACCAGGTCCGCGTCGGCGAATATCCGAACCTGCCCTTCGGCATCGTCGCCGGAACGATCGCCGGCATCGTCGCCGGAATGGCGTTCGGAGCGATCAACGGCCTGCTTGTCATCCGGCTGCGTATCACTTCCTTCATCGTGACGCTGGGGACGATGGGCATCGGGACCGGTCTTGCCTACGTCGTCAGCAACGGCCTCAACGTGCCCAACGTGCCGCGCGTCCTGCAGACCGGGTTCGGCGTCCAAAAGCTCTTCGGCATCGCCCCCTATCCCATGATCGTCGTCCTGCTCATCTCAGCGGTGCTTTGGTACGCGCTACGCTCGACGCGTTTCGGGCTCCATACGCTTGCCATCGGCTCCTCGCGCGAGGCGGCCGAACGCGCCGGCATCCGCTCGTCGCGCCACATCCTTGTCCTCTTCATCCTGATGGGCGCGCTTGCCGGCGTCGCCGCGGTGCTCGACCTGACGCGCTTCGCGACCACCAATATCGGTGGTCATCAGACCACCGCGCTCGCGGCCATCGCAGCGGTCGTCATCGGCGGCACCAGCCTCTTCGGCGGCCGGGCGACCATTGCTGGCTCGATGGTCGCGTCACTGATTCCGGTCGTCCTGGGGACCGGTCTGGTCATCCTCGGCGTCCCCTCGTTCTACCAGCTCATCGTCGTCGGCGCGATTCTCATCGCGGCGGTCTTTGTCGATCAACGGAGGCGGGAACGATTGAGCTCATAAGAACGGGTTGCGACGCGCGCAGCCCGACGGTCTTCGAAGAACGCAATTCAAAACAGGGAGCATCGCAATGAACAAACGCCTGAAATACCTTACGCTTGCCTTGGGGCTTTCCACGATCCTCGGGTCGGGCTCGGTCTTCGCCGCCGGCGAAAAGATCGAATTCGTGGCCGGCATGGTGGGCATCCCCTTCTACACGACGATGGAGTGCGGCGCCCGCGATGCCGCCAAGGAGCTCGGAGTCTCCCTTAACTGGCAGGGCGCGCCGCAGTGGGACATCAATCTGCAGATGCCGATCCTCGAGGCGGCGATCGAGCGGAGCCCGAACGGCATGGTGCTGGCGCCGAATGATCCGGATGCGCTGATCACCATCGTCGACGACCTGGTGAAGAACAAGAAGATCCCGGTGGTCACCGTCGACGGCAACCTCAACAAGCCCGTCGATGTCCAGAACATGCGCACCGACAATCTCACCGCCGGCGGTCTGGCGGCGGAAGCGATGGCGCAGGCGATCGGCGGCGAGGGCACGGTGCTCATCGTTGCCCTGAACCCGGGCGTCGTCGGCAACCAGCAGCGGGCCGACGGCTTCCTCAAGGTGTTGAAGGACAAGTATCCGAAGATCACCGTTTTGCCGATCGAATATCCGGGTTCCGACCAGAACAAGGCCGCCGAAGTAGTCGCGGCCGCGATCCAGGCCCATCCGGATCTGAAGGGCATCTACACCACCCATTCCAACGCCGCGGTGGGCACGTCGTCGGCCGTCATCGGCGCCGGTCTCGGCGGCAAGGTGAAGATCATCGCCTACGACGCGGATCCGCAACAGGTGCGCGATCTGAAGGCCGGCGTGTACGACGCGCTCGTCGTCCAGTCGCCCTATCTCGAAGGCTACAACTCGGTGAAGCTGGTCACCCAGATCCTCCGCGGCGAGGTTGACCCGAGCAAGCTCGAGAAGGTTGCCTATCCGCCGATGGTCGTCGCAACCCGCGACAACCTCGACACGCCGGAGGTCAAGAAGGGCCTCTACGTCGACGCCTGCCCGTAGCCGGAAAAGTGGCCGGCGGGACGGGCATCCGTTCCGCCGGCTCGCTGCCGGAATGGCAGTCGGCCAGACGCCGCCGACATAAGCAGCCTGCACGCGAGGACGCTCTGAATGGACGATCGGCAGGAACGGGTCGCAATCGTGACGGGTGCCGGCACCGGCATCGGACAGGCGATTGCCTTGAAGCTCGCCGAAGCCGGCGTCCGTACGTTCATCGTCGGCCGCCGTCCCGCCCCGCTCGAGGAAACCGTCGCCCGCTCGCCCAAGGCAAACCCGATCGTGGCGCTTTCGGCGGATATCACGAATCCGGCGGACCGCGGCCGCGCGGTTCAGGCGGCGCTCGAAAAGTTCGGCCGCATCGACATCCTCATCAACAATGCCGGCGTTTCCTCGATCGCGCCGCTTCTGTCGTCAACCGAGGAGGAATGGCGACGCGTCATGGCGACCAATGTCGATGCCGCCTTCTTCATGTCCCAGGCCGTCCTGCCCTCGATGCGCGAGCGCCAGTGGGGCCGCATCGTCAATATCGGCTCGGTCTACGGCGTTCTGGCGCTGAACCCGGCGCTTTACGATGCCTTCACCGACGAGGGCGCGCTTGGACCGAAACGCCAGCCCGCCTACCACACATCCAAGGGCGCTATCCTGAACTTGACCCGGGACCTCGCCGCCGCCGTTGCGCGATGGAAGATCACCGTGAATACGGTCAGCCCCGGCATGGTCATCACCGAGCAGTCCGACGGGATTCTTTCGCCCGAGGTGGAACGGAAGCTTTGCGACATGACCCCGCTCGGCCGCTTCGGCAAGCCCGAGGAGATCGCCTATGCCGTCCGCTTCCTTGCCTCCGACGAAGCGGCGTTCATTACCGGCGCGGAAATCCGCGTCGATGGCGGATGGACCATCTGGTAGCCCCGGCGGCTCCCGAACGGTGGAAGAGTCCCGCCTCATGACGCACCCGCCCGGTCGCCTCGAAGGCGAAGTAGCCCTTGTCACCGGAGCCGCCCGGAATATCGGGGCAGCGACCGCGATTCGCCTCGCGGCCGAAGGCGCGGCGGTCGCCGTCCACTATCATTCGGAGGCATCCCGCGCCGATGCTGAAGCCGTCGCCTCGGGCATCCGGGCCGAGCGCGGCCGGGCGATTGCCATCGCCGGAGACGTCGCCCGCGAGGACGACGTGGCAGCCATCGTTGCCGCAGTCACGGAAGCGCTCGGCGGCCCGACGATCCTCGTCAACAATGCCGCTGCCTCGGTCGCCGGGGCCGCACCCTGGCACATCCTTAAGCCCAAGGAATGGGACGCGGTTCTCCGAGCCAACGTAACCGGGACGTTCCTGTTTGCCCGGGCCGTTTATCCCTTCATGCAGCGGCGCGGACGCGGCCGCATCATCACGATGGGCTCGGTCCGCAGCCCTCTCGGGCGGCCCGGGAACGCCCATTACACCGCCTCGAAAAGCGCCCTCGAAGGCATGGGCCGGGTGCTCGCGCGCGAGATGGGGCCGGACGGCATAACCGTAAATACGATTATCGTCGGAGCGATCCGCACGGCCGCCGAGGCGGCGTACGGCGATCCCGCCGAGGTCGACCGGCAGCTTCTCGAACTCCAGTCGATCAAACGCCGCGGCGAGCCCAGGGACATCGCCGGCATCGTCGCGTTTCTCGCCTCGCGCGACGCGGATTTCATCACCGGCCAGTCAATCACCGTCGACGGTGGCTGGAGCATGACGTGACGCCTGCCCGGAGGCGATGACGAGCGCCTCCGTCGCGCCGCGCCGTAACCGGCCGACGTCCCTTAGGCGGCCGACGCGGCTTCCTCAAACGGTATCCAATCAACGCCAGCGCAGGTACATTTGCCCGGGTACTCGGCGAGGTACTCGTCGTCAGCACACCGACATGGAAGGTCGGGGAACCGCCACCCGGATCAAGAACCCGGGATGGAGAACCTCGACGACAAGCGGAAATGCCCGAATGATCGGAGTAACAGTCAATTATTTCCAGATGACCGAGGGCGACGAGCAGATTGAATTTTCCGCCCTGCTCTGCCTTTCACTCTTGAGAATTGCGCCGGAGGTAAGTCAGATCGTTCTGGTGGACGGCAGCCCCCAACCGAACGATCGAATCAAATCATATTGCGACAGTCGTGGCATAATTTATACGCACTTAGGTAGGGAACTGACTTTCAGTGAAACGTACAATCTGGGAATAAGTCAGCTGGACACTGATTACGTTTGTACAATGGCTTCGGATATATTTGTCAAGCTAGACACGTTCAAGATATTAGCAGAGTTCATAAACGCCGCGGATGATTCCACTCTCGGATGCGTAATCCCCTACCTTTCCTATTCGGACCTCCCGGGACAAGCGCGAACCGGCCCCGGCCCGACCCGAATTTCTCCACTTATGACACTGAATTTGAATGTTTTTCCTCGCACCGTCCTCGACGCCATCGGCGGAGTCAACGATGAGTTTTCGGGGTGCTTCAATGACTTCGTAATGGCCAAGAAGATCAGCGACCTCGGCAGGAAGATATACCTGGTCGACGCGTTTGCGGTGCATTACGGACGGTTGACCTTGGACAGCGGGGGCACGAGGGTCGACTACCCCGCGGACGAAAGGCGCATGGTCGAGAAGTTTCCGGAGCTGCTCAAGCCGGGATCGCGCTGGCACCTCGATCTCACGAAATTCCAGCCGGGAGAGGCATTCAGGAACCTGTTTGAAGCCGGCCTTGAACTGGAAGGAGATGCCACCGAGTTCTTCCATGAACTTGTGGTTTCCCGACACTTCTTGCAGCCCCTCCCCCCTGAACCATCCGACGACCAGGCTGGTTCCGAAACAGGGAGACGGCAGACAGAGGACGGCGTCGAAAAAATTCTCCGCGATGAAATTGCACGCGCGCGCAAGCAGGCTGACGAACTGAGGGACACGCTGACGGCGGCCGACCTGTGGCTCGGCCGCTACTCCCGCAAGCTGGCGGCGCTGAGGAAATCGCCGGCGTGGAAAATCACGCGGCCATTTCGCCGGATCGCCAGGCAATGGCGGCGGGGCAGTCGGCGTGCACCAACCCGGCAATGAAACACCCGGACGTTCTAGTAGGGCAGAAGTTTGTACAGGCGGTGATGCAACACGTGACGTTTGATGTACCGATCGAGTTGACGGTTCACCTCCGTGCCATTCGGGTTGAACCCGAGATATCGCACTCGAAGCCGGCCTGACTCCTCCTCTCCCACCTCCTTCAGCGTGGAGGTCTTCTGCGCCGGGTGAACGCGGAAGCAGGCAAGGAATCTGCGCAGCCGCTTGAAGCGGAAACCCTGCTGGTGGGCCCTCAGAATGAAGTCCCAATCCATGGCAAACCGGAAGCTCGGGTCGAGGCCGCCCAAGGCATCCCAGACTCGTTTCCGCCAGAACATCGTTTCCTGCGGAATGTAGTCCGCCCAGTAGATCGCCTTGGGGTCATGGCGCGGCAGCACCCACCGGCCAACCTCGTGTCCATCCTCGTCGATGACGATACGGTTTGAGTAGATTACGTCGACGCTCGGATTGGCAAGGAAGAAACCGGCGACAACGTTGAGTGCATCGGGCGCGAGCAGGTCATCGGCATTCAAATATCCCATGATCTCGGCATCGATCCCGCGGAAGCCCTTGTTGATTGCGTCAGCCTGTCCTTCATCAGGCTCGCTCCGCCATTTCACTCCGGGTCCCATCGACCGCAGCTTTTCGACCGTGGCATCCGCCGATCCGCCGTCTTGCACCACATAGGAGAAGTGCGGATACGATTGCGCCAGGACGCTGGCGACAGTTGCCTCTATGGTCCCCGCGCTGTTCAGCGACGGCGTGACAATCCCGATTGTGGGGCCGGTTGCCAACGGTCGAACGCTGCCGATCCTGAATTCCAGCGGCCGTGGCTTGTATTGCCGGAAGCCGAACAGCCTCGGCCGGAATTTTTCTTCCAGAGCATAACGAAACGACGCGCGTTGCAGCGCTTCGACACGTTTTGTCAGCGCGTCATGCGAGCTCTGTAGCGCGTCCACGCGGGCTGCGAGCTTTTCGAGCTGATCTTTTGGCTCGTTCACGCTGGAAGCACGCGACACGGACAATAGAGGAACGCTTTCGGCATGTGTCTCTTGGAACCTGTCTACTCGCTCAGCAACTGCTTCAGCGGCCGATGCGGCGCCTCAGCGAGTGCCTGCAGCAGTTTCAGCAGGTCCGCCGTAAAATCGCGAATCCTTGCCGGGTCACATTTTCGGGCATCGAACTCGACCCGGCATATTTGGCCCCCCTCCGCTCGATCCAGAAAGATGCCGAAGCCCCATGGAATCTCGCGCGGGCTGGGGAGTTTTGACCACCTGAATGTCAATCCGGCAAAACTCATGTCCTCGCGCCCATACCCCAACGGGGCATCGAACATCGCCTGCACAGGGAGCATTGTTCCACCCGACCTTTCAATTTCCTTCCGGAGCTCTTCGTAAGGCAGCAGGGAGTGGGCACGAACAAGCCCGATCTCCTTGCCGACCCGGGCCAGCCACTCCCGCCCACGCAGCCTGAAGTTGCACGGGAGCCTGAGCGTCACGAGATTCGTACAAAATCCGATAAGGTCGCGCATCGCCAGCCCGCGCCGCGTCGTCATGTAGGTGCCAAGCGTATTCGCAGTCCCATGGTTCCAGTGAGCTAGAAGGGCCACGACCGCCGCCAGCCAGATGACATAGAGCGTCGCGCCCTCGCGCTGACGGAGTTCCCCCAGTCGTTCGGTGAGTTCACCGGGGATTTGCAGTCGCATGAAGCAATCCTCGACTTCGACCGACGCGATCGGTTCGGGCCGCGCAAATGGAAGCTCCGGTATCGGACGGGGTTGAAGCAATCCCAGCCACCGGCGTTTCTGGGTCACGCGCCCTCGCCACCACCGGACCTTGGCTGAATAGTGAGGGTCCTGCGCCAGCATGTCCCTTTCCCTCCGCGCGGCCTCGCCTACCTGAAACGCGGCCGCTTCTGGCAACGGAAAGGCCTTTCCGTCGACCCGCGCCTGGTAAAGAAGCGCCAGTTCGCCAAGGAAAATCTGGGTCGACCGGGCGTCCCAGATGATGTGATGACAGGTACGGATCAGCCGGTGGCGCGACGAGCCTATCCGGAGAAGTGAAAACCGGATGAGGGGGCCGGTTTGCAGATTGGTGACCCGCTTCCTCTCCCTCTGGACCACAAACTCGATACTCTCGGGCGCGGCGTTCCCGTCCAGCCCGGTCACCGGCAATTCGACCGGTGTGGCGGGATGAACCAACTGAACCGGCAAGCCGTTCTCGATCGCGAAAGTCGTCCGCAATATTTGATGTCGCTTGACGATGAAAGACAGGCAGTCGCGGAGAATATCGGCCTGAAGCGGGCCTTCGATGTCGTCGCTGAGCGGCAGCGCCTGAGCGAGGGACCCCTCCTCGGTCTGGGAGTGCAGCCAGATTCGCTCCTGGGCGAATGACATCGGCGCTCGATGAAGCGCACCGTGATTGTCTTTAGTCATTTCTTGCTATCGTCGAGGCTGCCCATCTTGATAATGTTGTGGTCCTGTCGTTGATCCAACCTGAGAGTTATTCGACTATCCATTCCTGCCGGCAAGGTTGTGAGGCCCCTTCTTGGATTTCGTAACCCTGCATCGCAGCGACCAGAGGCACGCCTTCTTTCATGAACATCAAGCCGCGTCGTTCTTCTATGCCGAGGCGATTCAGTCCTGGGTACTGACCAGCGCTGCCGATATTAAGGCCGTCTTGAGCCTACCGAATACCCGGGCAGGGACAGCCGATGCGCCGGCGGCTTATGAGAGACTCGCACGAGACCGCGGCCGCCCGTTTCCCAATATTCAACTGGCGCTCAGCCACATCCCCCTCTGTTGGGAGGGGGATGAGCACACGCGCCTCCGGCGAGCGCTTGCGGATTTCCTGGTCTCGCGTCGTGTGCAAATGGCAGGCCGCGCAACAGAGATGGCGCGAGGCCTCGCCCAGGGCTTTGACGGCCGCACTGAAGTCGACCTCGTCCAGGCTTTTGTCGATCCGCTGGTCGGCTCTTTCCTCGGTGAGCTCCTCCAGATCGAACTTGAAGACTGGAGTCCAATTCTGGGGACGACCGCCATTTTTGATCGCATGATCGGCCTCAGAAGACGACGGGAGATTGATGATCAGCTGGGAACCATTCGCCAGGCGATCCGCTCGTCCCTGGGCGAGGACCCACCCGAGGCGGAAGTTGGCCGGCGGGTAGCCTTGTTCATTCTCGGTACCGACGTAACCCGTGCAGCCCTCGCGGAAAGCCTTTACCAACTCCTGCTCACAAACCCTGGCAGCCGCTTGAGCGACCTGCCGTACCCCGCCGTGCCGAACGAGACCGGTGTCCCGATCGTGGAACGGATTGTCGAGGAGCCGTTCGAGTATCGGGGGCATCTCTTTTCCCGGGGCGAGCGCATACGCGCCTTCATGCAAAGCCTGGCCTATTCGGACAATGCACCGGATCGCCTGCGCATGTTTGGGATCGGTCCGCACTCGTGTTTGGGCCGTCAGGTCTCGCTGGACCTGTGGAAGGCGATCACGGAGACCCTTGCGAGGAGTGCCTCCGTTCCAACTATCCGCGACTACGTCGTTCGGACGGACGACTATACTTTTTTGATGCCTCACAGATTTGTCGTCGAGATGAGAAATGACCCTTGAAGAAGCCCGTGCGGCGGTGCAGGACGCGATTTCAAAAGTGAAGGACGACCCGTTCGCCTTCACCCCCGACCCGGGATCCACGGCAAATCCGTCACTGGCCGAACTCGACTTCGACAGCATGGCGGCGCTGGACCTGTGCATGGAACTCGAGGAGCGCACGGGAATCCAGCTGGATCTGGTCGACCTCGGTACCAATCCCTCCATGGACACAATCGCCAGGTTCCTGGTCGCCAAATCAACCGGTTAGGGCGGCGGCGACGATCGGCACCGGGCAGCCAATGCGGCCACGGACTGCTTACCCACGCCTGAGGACAACGTAGATCGCGGGTATTACCAGCACCGTCAGCAGGGTCGAGGAAGCGAGTCCGAAGAGGAGAGAAATCGCCAATCCTTGAAAGATGGGGTCGGCAAGAATAACCGCCGCCCCAATCATCGCGGCGAGCGCCGTCAGCAGGATCGGCTTGAAGCGGACGGCTCCCGCTTCGAGGAGGACGTCG
Source organism: Hyphomicrobiales bacterium (assembly GCA_038323025.1). GTDB lineage: Bacteria > Pseudomonadota > Alphaproteobacteria > Rhizobiales > Kaistiaceae > JAFKKF01. The sequence goes on along the minus strand of JBBQGL010000069.1, from coordinate 1,208 downwards.
AGGAGCGTCCTTCCCGGCGCCCGGGCGTTGCGGATGAAATCGACCAGCAGGATCGAGTTGCGCACGATGATCCCCGCCAGCGCAATAAATCCGATCATCGATGTCGCCGTGAACGGCGCCCCGAAAAGCCAATGGCCAAACATAATCCCGATGAGCGTGAGCGGGATGGGCGTGAGGATCACCAGCGGCAATTTGAACGAGCCGAACTGGGCGACGACCAGGATGTAGATGCCGAGGAGCGCGATCATGAAGGCCGCGCCCATGTCGCGGAAAGTCACCCAGGTAACCTCCCACTCGCCATCCCAGAGAAGCGTTGAGCGTGCCTCGCTTATTGGCTGGCCATGCAGCGCGATCTCCGGTTTGGGGACGACGCCCCAGTCCGCCTTCGCGATCGCGTCATCGACGGCGAGCATGCCATAAATCGGCGCCTCGAATGCGCCGGCGAGTTCGCCGGTTACCATTTCGGCGGCCAGTCCATTGTGCCGGAAGATCGGATAGGAAGCCTGCTCGCGAGCGACGTGGACAACGTCGCCCAGTTCAACGATCGAGCGTTCGCCAGGCAGGGCATTCGCCGGAATCGGCACTGCCAGCGCGCGGGCGTCGACCGTCTCTTGCCCCTTGCCGAGGCCGAGAACGATCGGGATCGGCTGACGCCCGCCACCGCGATGGGAATAGCCGATGGTGGCGCTGCCGTAATATTCGCCGATGGCGTCGTAAACGTCCTGCTGCTCGACGTGGTGATATTCGAGATTGTCCTGGTCGATGGTCAGGCGAAGCCGGTCTGGGCGGACACCGTATGAATCGTCGACATCCACCACGAACGGGACGCTGGCGAATGCCTCCCGGACCTTCGCCGCGACTGCTCGCCGGGTATCTGCGTCAGGACCATAGATCTCCGCGAGCAGCGTGGCCAACACTGGCGGCCCCGGCGGCGGCTCGACAACCTTGATAGCCGTGCCCGCCGGAGCGGAAAGGCCGCGCAGCCGCTCTCTTAGTTCGAGCGCGATCTCGTGACTGGTCCGACTCCGGTCGCCTTTGGGGAGAAGGTTGACCTGGACATCTCCTTGCTCCGGCGAAGATCGCAGATAGTAGTGACGGACGAGGCCGTTGAAATTGAACGGCGCTGCGGCACCCGCATAGCTTTGGAACGAGATCACTTCCGGCACGCTCGCGACGCGATCGACAACGGTTTGCAGGATGCGATCGGT
>JBBQGL010000068.1:0-19513 GCA_038323025.1 Hyphomicrobiales bacterium | reverse complement strand
GTGGAGCCACGGCGACATCCGTCGGCGACCCGGTTCACGGGAGCCCGGATTACGCTCCGCACCATCCGGCCTACGCGCCACCGGTGCTTTGGGTGTGTTTCGCGGCCCGCCGCACACGCGGCGAGCACCTCACCATGGCGGGTATGGAGGGATCCAAAGTCTCTTGACGTAATGAGGCGAGGTGTCGGCGCCGCGGGAGCGCCCTTCGCCCTCCTCGCCATGGTGAGGTGCCCGCGAAGCGGGCCTCGAACCACACGATGCCCAAAAAGGACTGACTGCCCTAGATCGCCGCGTAGTCGATCTCGAAGAACTTCTCGACCTCGGTCAGCCAGCGGTCGCGCACGAAGGCGACATGGTCGGGGTGGCGGTCATAGGCGTCATAGGCGGGCTGATCGGCGAACTCCATCGAGAGGCCGAAGGCATAGTCGTTACCGTTCTTGCGGTTCGTCTGACGCAGAGCCTCGAATTTGGTCACGCCGGGAATCGCGGTGAGGATACGCCGGGCGTCGGCGAGGAACTTCTTCTCCTCCGCTGAGCCGGATTTGTGCTTCAGCCGGAAGACGACGGTGTGCCGGATCATTTCATTCCCCCCAAATATCGGGCGCTCAGTGCGCCGCGTCCCAGTTGTCGCCGGCGTGCGCATCGACCTGCAGCGGCACGGCGAGCCTGACCATAGGCTCGGCCGCGCCAGCCATCACCCGCGCGACCACCGGCATCGTCGCTTCCACTTCTTCGTCCGGCGTCTCGAAGATCAATTCGTCGTGCACCTGCAGCAGCATGCGCGCCGAAAGGCCGGCCGCGGCGAGCGCCGCCTCCATGCGGATCATTGCGCGCCGGATGATGTCGGCGGCCGAGCCCTGCAGCGGCGCGTTGATCGAGGCGCGGTCGACGAAGGCGCGCTCGGCGGGCGTCTTGGAATTGACCTGGGGGAAATGAACCTTCCGCCCGAACAGCGTGGTCACGTAGCCGTGCACGCGCACCCTGGTGCGCATCTCGTCCATGTAGCCGCGGATGCCGGGGAAGCGCTCGAAGTAGCGCTTGATGTAGGCGCCGGCGTCCTCGCGCGGGATGCCGAGCTGGTTGGCGAGGCCGAAGGCGGAAATGCCGTAGATGATGCCGAAATTGATCGCCTTCGCCCGCCGGCGGACTTCCGCCGGCATGCCCTTCACCGGCACGTTGAACATCTCGCTCGCCGTCATCGCGTGGATGTCGAGGCCCTCGGCGAAGGCCTGGCGGAGCGCCGGGATGTCGGCCATGTGGGCAAGCAGGCGCAGCTCGATCTGGCTGTAGTCGGCCGAGATCAGCTTCATCCCCTTTTCCGCCACGAAAGCGGTGCGGATGCGGCGGCCCTCGTCGGTGCGGATCGGGATGTTCTGCAGGTTCGGATCCGACGACGACAGCCGCCCCGTGGTGGTCGAGGCCAGCGCATAGGACGTGTGCACGCGGCCGGTGTCGGGATGGATGAAGGTGGGCAGCAGGTCGGTATAGGTCGACTTCAGCTTGGAGAGCTGGCGCCAGTCGAGGATGCGCGCCGCCAGCTGGTTGCCGCCCGCCGCCAGTTCATCCAGCACGTCGGCGCTGGTCGACCAGGCGCCGGTCTTGGTCTTCGTGCCGCCGGGGAGCGCGAACTTGCCGAAGAGGATGTCGCCGAGCTGCTTGGGCGAGCCGATGTTGAAGGTCTCGCCGGCGTGCTCGTAGATCTCGGCCTCGAAGCCTGCGATTTTCTGCGCGAACTCGCCCGACATGCGCGACAGCATCTGGCGGTCGACCTTGACGCCGCGTCCTTCCATGCGCGCCAGCACCGGCACCATCGGGCGCTCCAGCGTCTCGTAAACGCTGGTCACCCGGTCGGCGACGAGGCGCGGCTTCAGCACCATCCACAGCCTGAGCGTCAGGTCGGCCTGCTCGGCGGCGAGCCGCGTGGCGGCTTCGAGCCCGAGCTCAGCAAAAGTCACGGCGTTCTTGCCACTGCCCAGCGCTTCCTTCCGCGCCGCCGGGGTATGGCCCAGCCAGCGCTCGGATAGGTCGCCGAGCGCACTGCTGCCGCGGCCGGCATCGAGCGCATAGGACGCGAGCATCGGGTCGTCGGTCGGCGCTAGAACCGCACCGTGATGATCGAGGAACAGCCAGACCGATTTGGCGTCGTGTGCGATCTTCAGCACCGCCGGGTCGGCGAGCAGCGGCTTCAGCCGGCCAAGCACCTCGCGGAACGGGAGCTGCCCCGGTGCGGCCCCGCCGCCGAGCAGGTCGGCCGAGCCGCTGACATGGCCAACGGGAATATAGGCCGCCTTGCCCGGCGCGGTCGCAAGGCTGAAGCCGGCGATCTCGGCCCGCATCGCGTCCGGACCGGTGGCGGCGACGCCGATCGCGACGCGGCCGAGCGCTTCCGCCTCGGCGATCCAGTCGTCCAGCCGGTCGGCGGTGGTCACCGTCTCGTAGCTGGCGAGGTCAATGGGCACCGCCGTTGCCGCCGCCGCGCCGAAGGCGACGCGCGCCGCGGGCGTGTCGGCGCCTGCGGCAAGACCTGGTGCCTCCTTCGCGCCGGAGGGCTCGCCGCCATTCGGAGGGGGCGGCGCCCCCTCACCCTGAAACTCTCCCCGCCGGGGAGAGGGAATTACGGCTTCTGTCCCCTGCGCCGGCGCCAGGCGCGCCTCCTGGGTGGCCACGTGCAGCTTGGCCGAGCGCAGCGCCGGATCGGCCTCGATGGCGTTGATGTCGGCCCCGGTCGCCTCGGCGACGCGCTTGGTGAGCGTGGTGAGCTCCATCGCCTTCAGGAACGAGATCAGGCGCTTCGGGTCGGTCTCGGGCAGGCGGAGCGCCGCCAGGGGCGTGTCGGACTGGACCTTGCAGTCGAGGGTCACCAGCCGTTTCGACAGGCGGGCCTGGTCGGCATAGGTGGTGAGCAGCTCGCGCCGCTTCGGCTGCTTGATGTCGCCGGCGCGGGCGAGCAGCGTTTCGAGGTCGCCGTATTCGATGATGAGCTGCGAGGCGGTCTTGGTGCCGATGCCGGGGACGCCGGGCACGTTGTCCGAAGTGTCGCCGACCAGCGCCTGGACCTCGATGACCTTTTCCGGCGGCACGCCAAAATAGTCGATCACGCCCTGGCGATCGATGCGCCGCTCCGGCCGGTAGCCCGGCCGGCCCTTCTGCCCCGACTCGAAGTCGTAGAACTGGACCTTGTCGGAGACCAGCTGCATCAGGTCCTTGTCCGAGGAAATAATGAGCACGTCGGCGCCGGCGGCGCGCGCCTCGGTGGCGTAGGTGGCGATCAGGTCGTCGGCCTCGAAGCCTTCCTTCTCGACCGGCGACAGCCCGAACGCCTTCACCGCCTCGCGCATCAGCGGAAACTGCGGCACCAGGTCGTCGGGCGGGTCGCGACGCGTCGCCTTGTAGTCAGGGTAGATTTCCTTGCGGAACGTTTGCTCGGTCTTGTCGAAGATGATGGCGAGGTGGGTGGGGATCACCCCGACGGCGCCCTCGCGCATGAACTGGTAGAGTTTTGTCGTGAACAGCCGCAGCGCGCCGGTCGGCAGGCCGTCCGAGCGGTAATTGTACTTGGCGTCCTGGTTGATCGACTGGAAATAGGCGCGGAAGACGAACGACGACCCGTCGACCAGGAAGATGTGGTCGCCGGGGCCGACGGGCGGGAAGGGGCGCTTGGTTTCGGGCATGACGCGATTATGGGGATGCGGACGCAATATGGCGAGGCTTGTTGCGGTATGAAAGCCTCCTTCGGACCTAACGGCCTTCCCTTGAGTTCATGCCAAGGCGGCCAGAGGCCGATCTTGGCACCCAAGCCACGTAGGCCTTTGCCGACGCCTTCGACTGCCCCTGGCGTTCCCGCTTGAGGGGCTCCGTTCAGGCGAATCGAACCTGCCGAGACCACTGCAGCCGACGCTTGGGTGCCAAGATCGCTGCTCCGCGGCGTCTTGGCATGACCTCGGGTGGAGTTTCTGCGGCGTCCGACCGGGTCGGTCGAAATCGGAACACCTTTCTTTTCTCTTCCGCTGGCCGCGTTTCACCGTGAAAAGATCCACGCTCACCGTCTTCCCGCATTCATTCCGGAAACCTTAACCGCCCCTTAAACGGCCGCATTTAGCCTGCACCCGACGGAGCCGGGCCGGGTTTTCCTTTCCGGTGATGCGGGCAAGCGGAGCGGCTGCGGCGTGGCAAAGAAAAGCCGGCGGAGCGAGCGGGTCGACCCCTCGCTCAAGGGCGGCGGCGCCAAACGCGACGGATCGCTGGCGTTTGGCCTCCGCGATTCCGATCGCCCCGGCGGCGGTCCGCGCCCGCGTCCGGCGCGCCGGCGCGGCTTCTTCGGCGGGTCGCGGAAGAAGAAACCCGATTCCGCCCGCCGCGCGCGCAAGGGCAAGCGCGGCCTTTTCCGCCGTCTCGCCAAGTGGGCATTCCTGGTCTTTCTGGTCTGTGCCGCCGGCCTCGCGGCCGTCGTCGGCTATTATTGGGCAAAGCTCCCGCCGACCTCGCAATGGACGCTGCCGGCGCAGGCGATCAACGTCCAGATCGTCGCCTCGGACGGCACGCTCATCACCAACCGCGGCGACAATTCCGGCGCGACCCTGACGCTTGACGAGATGCCGCCCTACCTGCCAGAGGCGGTCATCGCCATCGAGGACCGGCGCTTCTACTACCACTTCGGCATCGACCCGATCGGCCTGGCGCGGGCGATGTTCGTCAACCTGCGCGCCGGCGGCGTGGTCCAGGGCGGCTCGACGCTCACCCAGCAGCTGGCGAAGAACCTCTTCCTCACGCCCGACCGCAGCTTCTCGCGGAAAATCCAGGAAGCCATCCTCGCCGTCTGGCTGGAGGCGAGCCTCACCAAGAAGCAGATCCTCGAGCTCTATCTCAACCGCGTCTATCTCGGCGCCGGCGCCTATGGCGTTGACGCCGCGGCGCATCGCTATTTCGGCAAGTCGGCGCGCAACGTCACCCTCGCCGAGGCGGCGACGCTGGCCGGCCTCCTCAAGGCGCCCGGCCATTACTCGCCGCTGGTCGACCCTGACGCGGCCGAGGGCCGCACCCAGGTCGTTCTCGGCGCGATGCGTGAGGAAGGCTACATCAGCGACCGCGAGGCGAGCCTCGCCATGTCGCAGCCGATCAAGCCGGTGCGGGACGTCGCCGGCGGCAGCGGCCGCTACGTCGCCGACTGGGTGATGGATATCCTGCCCTCCTATGTCGGCGCGCTCGACAAGGACATCGTCGTCGATACCACCATCGACATGCGCCTGCAGACGCTCGCCCAGAATGCCCTCACCGGCACCCTCGACGAGAACGGCGCCAAATATGGCGTGAGCCAGGGCGCCTTCGTCGCCATGGACCCGAACGGCGCCGTCAGGGCCCTGGTCGGCGGGCGCGACTATGCCAGCGCCCCGTTCAACCGCGCCGTCAACGGCCACCGCCAGCCGGGCTCGGCGTTCAAGCCCTTCGTCTATCTCACCGCCCTCGAGCACGGCCTGATGCCGGAGACCGTGCGCATCGACCAGCCGGTCACGATCAAGGGCTGGAGCCCGGAGAACTATTCGCGGAAGTACCTCGGCCCGGTGACGCTGCAGACGGCCCTGGCGCTGTCGCTGAACACCGTCTCGGCGCAGCTCACCGACGAGGTCGGGCCGAAGGCCGTCGCCGCAACCGCGCGCCGCCTCGGCATTGCCTCGCCGCTGATGGCGACCCCCTCCATCGCCCTCGGCACCTCCGACGTCACGCTTCTCGAGCTGACCGGAGCCTTCGCGCCCTTCGCCAACGGCGGCATCGGCGTCATCCCGCACGTGGTCAAGCGCATCACCACAACCGACGGCAAGGTGCTCTACGAGCGCGCCGGCGACGGCCCGGGCCGGGTGGTCGACCCGGCCTACGTCGGCATGATGAACTCGATGCTGCGCGCCACGCTCGAGACCGGCACGGGCAAGAAGGCGGCGATCGCCGGCTGGCCGGCGGCCGGCAAGACCGGCACCTCGCAGGACTTCCGCGACGCCTGGTTCATCGGCTACACCGGCACCATGGTCGCCGGCGCCTGGTTCGGCAACGACGACGGCGAGCCAACGAAGAAGGCCTCGGGCAGCAACCTGCCGGCCATCGCCTGGCAGCGCTTCATGACCGGGGCGCTCGCCGGACTTGCCGTCGCCGACCTCCCCGGCAACTACCAGTTCCGCAATCCGTCCAACACCGCCGGGCCGGCGATCGAGGATACCGGCGTGGCGCCGCCAGTGCCGCTCGGCAGCGATCCCATCGGTCAGTTGGCCGACTCCCCGGACGATGTCCCGGCCCCGCCCGCCAATGTCGGGCCGCAACCCCCCGCCGACGCCGGAAACGCCGCCCTGCCGGCGAAGAAAAAAGGCTTCTTCCGCCGCCTGTTCGGCGGGTAGCGAGGACCGCCGGACCCATTCCACGGCCCTGCCATTCGGAATTTGCAGGAGCGGCGGGCCAACTTCCGTGCTAGGTCAGGCAAAATAAGAGACCCGGCCGCTCGACCGGGCCGGAAATCTCCGTTCGTAGCGACCCGTCCGTGAACGCTCCCGTCACAGCCAAGCAATCGTTCGCCGAGCGCCCGGAAGCGACCGTGTTCGCGATCCTGCTGGCGACCGCCTTCTCGCACGGCCTCAACGACACCATGCAGTCGCTGCTGCCGGCAATCTATCCAGTGCTCAAGGCAAACTTCGCCCTCACCTTCAGCCAGATCGGGCTGATCACTTTGGTCTTCCAGGCGACCGCCTCGCTTCTCCAGCCTGTCGTGGGTCACGCGACCGATCGCCGGCCGCAGCCCTATTCCCTGCCGATCGGCATGGGCTTCACCCTCGCCGGCCTCGTCCTTTTGTCGGTCGCCAACGGCTTTCTGCTGATCCTCGCCGCGGCGGCTCTCGTCGGAATCGGCTCGTCGATCTTCCATCCCGAGGCGTCGCGCGTCGCCCGCATGGCTTCCGGCGGCCGCCATGGCCTGGCGCAGTCGGTCTTCCAGGTAGGCGGCAATTTCGGCCAGTCGATCGGACCGCTGCTCGCCGCCTTCATCGTGGTGCCGCTCGGCCAGTCGAGCATCGCCTGGTTCTCGCTGATCGCGCTGCTCGCCATCGTGATCCTCTGGCGGGTGAGCGTCTGGTACAAGGCCGAGCGGGCAGCGATCGCGCTACGCCCGAAGAAGGCGGCGGTCCGGCACTTCCCCGACCTCAGCCGCCGCAAGGTCGTCATCGCCCTCGTCATCCTCGCGGTGCTGGTCTTCTCCAAACATTTCTATATCGCCAGCATCGGCAGCTACTTCACGTTCTACCTGATCGACCGCTTCGGCGTTTCGGTGCAGACGGCGCAGATCCATCTCTTCATGTTCCTGTTTGCCTCCGCCGCCGGGACCTTCATCGGCGGCCCGGTCGGCGACCGCTTCGGCCGCAAGTACGTGATCTGGGTCTCGATCCTCGGCGTCCTGCCGTTTACGCTCCTGCTGCCCTACGCCGACCTGTTCTGGACCACGGTGCTCTCGGTGATCATCGGCCTGGTGCTCTCCTCGGCGTTCTCGGCGATCGTGGTCTTTGCCCAGGAACTTGTGCCCGGCCGGGTCGGCATGATCTCCGGCATCTTCTTCGGCCTCGCCTTCGGCATCGGCGGCATCGGCGCCGCCGTCCTCGGCGTGCTCGCCGACTGGACCAGCATCGAGTTCGTCTACAAGGTCTGTTCGTTCCTGCCGGCCATCGGACTGATCACCTATTTCCTGCCGACTATGCGGCGGACGGCGACGGCGTGAGGCGCCTCAGCCTGTTTGCCGCGGCACTTTTCGCCGCCACGGCTGCGCTTGCCGCCAGCGCCTGGGAGGGGACCTGGACCGGCGGCTGGGATGACAGCGAGGGCGTGCAGCTGATCATCGCGGGCGACCAGGCGGTCGGCCTTGCCATCGGCGACGACTATGTCTCCGAGCTCACCTCGTCGATCCGGGACAAGACCATGACGATCCGCTGGGCGGGCGGCGATGCGACCGCCACGCTCACCGACGAAGGCATCGACATCGTCGCGCATCCGGCGGGGCAGCCGGACGTCGTCGAGACGCTGACGCCGAGCTACTGAGCGGCGGGCGTTTGCCGAGTTCCCTTGCCCGCGATGGCGGAACGGGGTAACCCACGGCGAAGCCCCTCAGCGAGGAGACCCAAGCGATGACGCTCGACGCCGATCAGATCGTCGACCGCAGGCGCCTCAGGCGGAAGGTCTCCTTCTGGCGGGTCGCCGCGTTCCTGTTCCTCGCCATCGTGATCATCGGCGGGATATTCCTTGCCGGCGGCCGCGACAAGTTCCCCGGACTTGCCCAGCCGCAGATCGCCCGCGTCACCATCTCGGGCTTCATCTCCAACGATCGCGACCAGCTCGAACTGCTCGATCGCGTCGGCGACAGCCCGGCGGTCAAGGGCGTGGTTCTTTCCATCGACTCGACCGGCGGATCGACCGCCGGCGGCGAAGCCCTCTACGAGGCGATCCGCAAGCTCGCGGCGAAGAAGCCGACGGTGGCCACGGTCGGCACATTCGGCGCCTCGGCCGCCTACATGGCCGCGATCGCGACCGACCACATCGTCGCCCGCCGCACCTCGATCACCGGCTCGATCGGCGTCATCTTCGAGTTCCCGGAGATCAGCAAGCTGCTCGACATCGTCGGGGTCAAGGTCGAGGAGATCAAGAGCGCACCCCTGAAAGCCGAGCCGTCGCCGTTCAAGCCGGCCTCGGACGAGGCGAAGGCGGTAATCGCGGGACTGGTCCAGGATACGTTCGACTGGTTCGTCGACATCGTCGCCGAACGGCGCCATCTCGACCGCGCCACGGCGCTCGGCCTCGCCGACGGGCGAATCTTCACCGGCCATCAGGCGCTGGCGGTGAAGCTCATCGACGAGATCGGGGGCGAGGAGACTTCGCTGGACTGGCTCGCCAAGGAAAAGGGCGTCGACCGCAAGCTGCCGGTGCGCGACTGGCGTCCCCAGCCGAAGCCCTTCGGCTGGTTCAGCGGACAAGCGGTGCTGCTGTGGTTCGCCCGCCAGCTTGGCATCGGTCCCGAAATCCTGCGCGCCAGCGTCATTGACCGCTTCCTGCCGGACGGGCTGAAACTTGACGGTCTATTGTCGGTTTGGCAGGTTCCGGCGGGCGGGCCGGCGGGTCCGCCGCAAGGGGGCGGCTAAATTGATAAAATCGGAACTGGTTCAACGGATTGCGGAAGCCAATCCGCATCTCTACCAGCGCGACGTCGAGCACATCGTCAACGCCATCCTCGACGAGATCACCGAAGCGCTCGCCCGCGGCGACCGCGTCGAGTTGCGCGGCTTCGGCGCCTTTTCGGTCAAGAACCGTCCGGCGCGCACGGGACGCAATCCGCGCACCGGCACCAAGGTGGACGTGACGGAAAAGTACGTGCCGTTCTTCAAGACCGGCAAGGAAATGCGCGAGCGGCTGAACGGCTGAGCCGCGCCCGGTCGTCGACATTCGGCAGAACTGGCGGAACACAGCCCGACCGCGATAGAAGGGCTAATGCGAAGGTTCCTCGTCCTTTTCGTCCTCGTGCCGCTGGCCGCGGTGATCGTCATCCTGTCGGTCGCCAACCGCGGCGACGTCAGGTTTTCCCTCGACCCGTTCACCGCCGCCGCGCCGGCCCTCTCGGTCAGCGCGCCGCTCTTCGTCTTCCTGTTCGGCGCGCTCGTGCTCGGCGTGGTCATCGGCGGCTTTGCCGCGTGGGTCCGCCAGGGCAAATGGCGGCGGCTGGCGCGCGCCGAGCGCGGCCGGGCGGATGCCATCCGCGAGGAAAACGAGCGCCTGCGCGAACGCGTCGCGGCGCTGGCACCCTCATCGCTGCCGCGGCCGCCCGGCGTGCGCGACGCCGCCTGACGGCATGCGCCTTGTCAGTGCGGCGGAAATCGACCGCGCCCTCACCTATCCCGATCTGGTCGAGGCGCTGCGCGCCGCCTTCCGCGGCGCCATCACCGCTCCCGTCCGCCATCACCACACCATCGCGCGGCAAGGCGCCGACGCCATCCTGCTCCTGATGCCGGCGTGGCACGACGCCGCGGCCGGCGGGTTTGTCGGCGTCAAGATCGTTACGGTCTTTCCCGACAACGCGGCGCGCGCAAAGGCCAGCGTCATGGGCACTTATCTGCTGATGGCCGGCGACAGCGGCGAGCCGCTCGCCGCGTTCGACGGGCAGGCGCTGACGCTTTGGCGGACCGCGGCCGCTTCGGCCCTGGCGGCAAGCTATCTCGCCCGGCGCGATGCGCACCGCATGGTGATGGTGGGCGCGGGCGCGCTCGCGCCTTACCTGATCGCCGCCCATGCCGCCCTCCTCCCCATCGCCGAGGTCGCCATCTGGAACCGCGATCCGGCGAGGGCCGAGGTCCTGGCGGCGCGGCTGAGCCGGCCGGGCCTGACGGTGATGGCGGTCGTGGACCTCGCGGCGGCCGTGCGGCGGGCCGACATCGTCTCGGCGGCAACGCTGTCGGCCGAGCCCCTCGTCCGCGGCGAATGGCTGCAGCCGGGCGCCCACGTCGACCTGGTCGGCGCCTATACGCCGAACATGCGCGAGGCCGACGATGCCGCTATCCGGCGAGCGCGGGTATTCGTCGACACCCGGTCCGGAGCGCTGCACGAAGCCGGCGACATCGTCCAGCCCATCGCCGCCGGTCTGCTCCGCGAGGCGGACGTTGCGGACCTGCACGCCCTTTGCCGGGGCGAAGCAAAAGGCCGCCTTGGCGACAACGAGATCACCCTCTTCAAGTCGGTCGGGAGCGCCATCGAGGACCTCGCCGCCGCGGCGCTCGTCTATTCGCGCCTGTGAGCGCTGCACGGGGCCGAAGGCGCGAAATCGGCGGAAAGCCGCGAGAACCGGCCGGCGTTGGACTCGGCCGGGCTTTCGTGCGAAATCGCTGCCCATGAAGCTGATCGTGAAGGTCTGCGGCCTGTCGAGCGAGGAGACCATCGACGCGGCGATCGACGCCGGCGCCGACATGGTCGGGCTCGTCTTCTTTCCGCCGAGCCCGCGCTACGTGCCCCTCGACCGGGCGGCGCGGCTGGCGACGCGGGCGCGCGGCCGGGCCGAGATCGTGGCCCTCTCCGTCGACATGACCGATGGGGGCCTGGCGGAGATCGTCGAGGCGGTGCGCCCCGACTGGCTACAGGCGCACGGCAAGGAAACCCCCGAACGCGTCGCGGCGATCAAGAAGCGCTTCGCCCGCCGGGTGATGAAGGCGATCGGCGTGCGCGATGCCGCCGACCTCGACGCGGCGCTGGCCTATGGCGGCATCGCCGACGCACTGCTCCTCGACGCCAAGGCGCCGCAGGGCGCGGCGCGCCCCGGCGGCAACGGCGTGCCCTTCGACTGGACGATGCTCGACGAATTCGACCCGGGCATGCCGTGGCTCCTCTCCGGGGGGCTGGCGCCAGGCAATGTCGGATCGGCGCTGCGGGTGAGCGAGGCGCCCGGCGTCGATGTGTCCTCCGGCGTCGAAACCGCGCCCGGGCGCAAGGACGTGAACCTCATCCGCGCCTTCATCGCCGCGGCGCGGCGCACCACCCTCAGGCAGAGCGAGCGCGTGCCGGGATGACCGTCCAGCCCAATTCGTTCCGCACCGGTCCCGACGAGCGCGGTTTCTTCGGCATCTATGGCGGCCGGTTCGTCGCCGAGACGCTGATGCCGCTCATCCTGGAGCTGGAGGCGGCCTATACGGCGGCGAAGAAGGATCCGGCCTTTCACGCCGAGATCGAATACCTCAACACCTATTATGCCGGCCGGCCGAGCCCGCTCTATTTCGCCGAACGGCTTACCGCCCATCTCGGCGGCGCGAAAATCTACTTCAAGCGCGACGAGCTGAACCACACCGGCAGCCACAAGATCAACAACTGCCTCGGCCAGATCCTGCTCGCCCGGCGGATGGGCAAGAAGCGGATCATCGCCGAGACCGGCGCCGGCCAGCACGGCGTTGCCGCGGCGACGGTGTCCGCCCGCTTCGGCTTTCCCTGCGTGGTCTACATGGGCAAGACCGACGTCGAGCGGCAGAAGCCGAACGTCTTTCGCATGCGCCTGCTCGGGGCGGAGATCGTTCCGGTCACCTCCGGCGCGGGCACCCTCAAGGACGCGATGAACGAGGCGCTGCGCGACTGGGTCACCAACGTCGAAGACACCTACTACCTGATCGGCACCGCGGCAGGTCCGCACCCCTACCCTGAGATGGTGCGCGATTTCCAGTCGGTGATCGGGCGCGAGGCGCGCGAGCAGATCGTTGCGGCCGAAGGGCGGCTGCCGGACGCGCTCGTCGCCTGCATCGGCGGCGGCTCGAACGCGATCGGCCTCTTCCATCCGTTCCTCGACGACAAGGACGTGGCGATCTATGGCGTCGAGGCCGGCGGCCACGGCCTCGACGTGGAGAACGGACACGCTGCCTCGATGAGCGGCGGGCGGCCAGGCGTCCTTCACGGCAACCGCACCTACCTCCTCCAGGACGGCGACGGGCAGATCCTCGAAGGTCACTCCATATCGGCGGGGCTCGACTACCCCGGCGTCGGACCCGAGCATTCGTGGCTGCGCGATACCGGCCGGGTTACCTACGTGCCGGCGACCGACGAAGAGGCGCTCGAGGCGTTCCAGCTGTGCACGCGCACCGAGGGCATCATCCCTGCGCTCGAGCCGGCGCACGCCCTTGTCCAGGTGATCAAGCTCGCGCCGCAAATGGCCAGGGACCAGATCATCGTGATGAACCTCTGCGGCCGCGGCGACAAGGATGTGTTCACGGTGGCCAAGCATCTGGGCATGGACATATGACGACGGGCACTTTCGAGGTCTTCCGCTCGCACCAGAACGCCAACCACTACGTCGCCGTGCGCGTCGGCGACAAGAACGCCAACGCGACGCGCGTCCGCACCAGCCAGAACCTCGCGGTCTTCACCAGCATCCCCGACGACGGCACGCACCACCTCGGCTTCGACCCGGTGGCCGCCAGGGCGGCGATCGCCGACCACGGATTCTACGCCTTCGAGGTCGCCGTCACGCCGAGAGACGGCCTTGAATAGCCCCACCCGCATCGACAGCCGCTTTGCCGAACTGAAGTCCGCCGGGCGGCCGGGGCTGGTCTGCTTCGTCACCGCCGGCGACCCGGACTACGACACGTCGCTGTCCATCCTGAAGGCGATGCCCGCCGCCGGCGCCGACATCATCGAGCTGGGCATGCCGTTCTCCGACCCGATGGCGGAAGGGCCGCCGATCCAGATGGCCTCCCAGAGGGCCCTCCGGGCCGGGCAGACCATGGTGAAGACGCTGAAGATGGTCCGCGCCTTCCGCGAGGGCGACCAGAAGACGCCGATTGTGTTGATGGGTTACTACAACCCGATCTATTCCTACGGCAACGAGCGCTTCCTCGACGATGCCAAGGCGGCCGGGGTTGACGGGCTGATCGTGGTCGACCTGCCGCCGGAGGCGGACGACGAACTCTGCCTGCCGGCGATCCGCCACGGCATCAACTTCATCCGGCTGGCCACCCCGACCACCGACGACCGCCGGCTGCCGGCGGTGCTGAGCAACACGTCGGGTTTTGTCTATTATGTGTCGGTACTTGGCGTGACCGGCGCCGCCTCCGCCAATGCCGCGCGCGTCGGCGAGGCGGTGAAAAGGATCAAGCGACACACTACATTACCCGTCGCGGTCGGATTCGGGGTGAAGAACGCCGCCCATGCACGTGCCATGGGCGCCTCGGCCGACGGCGTCGTGGTGGGATCGGCCCTGGTCAGCGCCATCCGCGCCTCGCTCGACGAAGGCGGCAAGGCAACGGCGGAAACGGTCAAGGCAGTGACCGGCCTGATTGCCGACCTCGCCGACGGAGTGCGCAGCGCGCGCATGGCAGATGCAACGTAAGGAACGGTCAAGCAAGTGAGCTGGATCAGCAACGTCGTCCGTCCGAAGATCCGCAACCTCCTCGCCAAGCGGGAGGTATCGCCGAACCTGTGGATCAAGTGTCCCGAGACCGGCGAGATGGTGTTTCACCGCGACCTGGAGGCGAACCAGTTCGTCATCCCGGGCTCCGGCTACCACATGCGCATGAACGCCAAGCAGCGCCTCGGCACCTTCTTCGACGGCGGCGAATGGGAAGCGATCGACCTGCCCGACGTGCCGGTCGATCCGCTGAAATTCCGCGATGAGCGACGCTATACCGAGCGCCTGCGCGACGCGCGCGCCAAGACCGGCCTGGTCGACGCGGTTCTCGTCGGCGCCGGCCAGGTCGAGAGCGTGCCGCTCGTCGCCGCCGTTCAGGATTTCGATTTCATGGGCGGCTCACTGGGCATGGCCGCCGGCGAGGCGATCATTACGGCGATCAACACGGCGCGCGAGCGCCGCTTGCCTTTCGTCGTCTTTGCCGCTTCCGGCGGGGCGCGCATGCAGGAAGGCGTGCTCTCGCTGATGCAGCTGCCGCGCACCACCGTGGCGGTGGAGGCGCTCCGCGAGGAGAAGCTCCCCTACATCGTCGTGCTCACCAACCCGACCACCGGCGGCGTCACCGCGTCCTACGCCATGCTCGGCGACGTGCACATCGCCGAGCCGGGGGCGCTCATCGGCTTCGCCGGCCCGCGCGTCATCGAGCAGACCATCCGCGAGAAGCTGCCGGAGAAATTCCAGCGCGCCGAATTCCTGCACGAGCACGGCATGGTCGACATGGTCATCCATCGCCACCGGCTGCGCGAGGTGATCAGCCGGCTTTGCCGCTTCCTCGGCCCGAACGGCACCGCCACGGCGGCGCTGCCGGCCCCGACGGTTGCCGCGGAAGCCTGAGAGGCGGGCGAATCCCGAATGGAACGGTCGAGCGCCATTCTCGAGCGATTCCGCTCGCTCTATCCGCGCGAGATCGACCTGTCGCTCGATCGCATGACCGTGCTGATGAAGAAGCTCGGCTCGCCGGAGAAGCACCTGCCGCCGGTCATCCACATTGCCGGCACCAACGGCAAGGGCTCGGCCACAGCGTTTCTCCGCGCCATGCTGGAAGCGGCGGGGATGAGCGTGCACGTCTACACCTCGCCGCATCTGGTCCATTTTCACGAGCGTATCCGCCTCGGCGAGCCCGGCGGCGGTCATTTCGTCGACGAGGATGCGCTGGTCGATGCGCTGGTCGAGGTCGAGCGCGCCAATGCCGGATTGCCGATACCGCAATTCGAGATCACCACCGCCGCGGCCTTCCGGCTGTTCGCCGACCATCCCGCGGATTTCACGCTGCTCGAGGTCGGACTCGGCGGGCGCTACGACGCCACCAACATCGTCTCCGATCCGGTGGTCGCCGCGATCACATCCATCTCCATGGATCACGAGAAGTTCCTCGGCACGACACTCCGCGAAATCGCCGGCGAGAAGGCGGGGATCATCAAGCGCGACCGGCCGGTCGTGGTTTCGCCCCAACCGGAGCCCGTGCTCGGCGTGATCGAAGCGGAGGCGGCGCGGCTGCATGCGCCGATCGCCGTCGGCAACCGCGACTGGGTCGCCCATCCCGAGCGCGGCGGCCTGGTCTACCAGGACGAGGACGGGCTCCTCGACCTGCCCAGCCCGAAACTGCCGGGGCGGCACCAGTTCGGCAATGCCGGGGTGGCGATCGCGGCGCTGCGCAAGGGCGGCATCAAGCTGCCGACGACCGCCATCGCCGCCGGCCTCGCCAACGTGGAGTGGCCGGCGCGCCTGCAGCGCCTCACCGCGGGCAACCTGGTGGAGCGGGCTCCAGCGGAGGCGGAGATCTGGCTGGACGGCGGCCATAACCCGGGCGCCGGACTGGTCATCGCCGAGGCGATGGCCGATCTCGAGGAGCGCGCGGCGCGGCCGCTCTACCTGATTTCGGGCATGCTGACGACGAAGGATCCGATCGGCTTCTTCAAGCCGTTCGCGGGACTGGTGCGGAAGGTATTCACCGTGCCGGTGCCGTCCTCGGACGCCGGCCGCGACCCCGCCGAACTGGCCGACGCCGCGCTGGCGGCGGGACTGCCCGCCGAGCCGGCGCGCAGCGTAGCCCGAGCGCTCGACCGCATCGCCGGAGAGTTGCAGGGGCCCCTGCCGCCGCGCATCCTCATCGTCGGGTCGCTTTACCTCGCCGGCACGGTGCTCGCCGAAAACGGCACGCCCCCGCGCTGAACAAGAAAAAGCCGCCCTGAAAGGCGGCTTTGTCCTTGTCCGCTGAAAGCAGCGATCAGATCGACTTCTTGATCCAGTCCTGCAGCCGGTTCTTCGGCATGGCGCCGACCTGCATCGCCGTCGGCTCGCCGTTCTTGAACATGATCAGCGTCGGGATGGAACGCACCCCATAGCGCATCATGATGTCCGGGTTCTCGTCGACGTTGAGCTTGGCGATCTTGACCTGGCCTTCCATCTCGGTGGCGATCTCCTCGAGCGCCGGGCCGATGAAGCGGCAGGGACCGCACCATTCCGCCCAGAAATCGACCACAACCGGATCGGTGGAGCCGAGTACGTCGGAGGCAAAGCTCTGGTCGGTTACCTTGAGTGGCATGAGGACCTCGGGGGGAAGAATCGGGAGGAAGAAATGGTTCGCTACAACTAGGAACCGGCGGGTATGCCGTCAATGGCAACCTTGCCGGAGTGGCGTGCGGCGGAGCGCTCTAAAGCGTTGGCGCGACTCGGGTTCCGGTTCCCGCCGCGACCCCGGCGAGGGCTGAATCCAAGGCCGCCGCCGGGATTTCCATGAGCCGCGGCAGGTCGGTCCACAGAATCGCGGCGGCGATCACATGTTCGGGATAGAGCCGCTGCAGGATCGCCCGGTAGAGCGCCAACTGGGCGACATAGGCGTCGGGGGCATCCTCCAGTCGTTGCGGTGCCGGACGGTTAGTCTTGTAGTCGACGATCAGAACCCGGTCCGGCGTGATCGCCAGCCGGTCGACGCGGCCCGAGACGGAAGCCGTTCCGCCCGCCACCGCCAATGACCCGGCGATGTCGATTTCGGCCCGGCTGCCGCGCGCAAACACCGGGGCAAAGGCGGGATCGGCAATCACCTGGATGACCTCGGCGAGGAGACCGGCCCGGTCTTCGTCCGCCCACGCGGGCGCCGTCGCGGCAAGATAGCGCACGCCCACGTTTTCACGCGCGTCGGCCGGGAAATCCGGCAGCGACTGCAACAGCCGGTGGACGAGCCGGCCGCGATCGAGCGCGGCGGCCACTTCGGAATCGCTCCGGCGATCCAGCCAGGGCGCTCTGGGCTGGGGCGTGTCGGCATCTTCCGCCAGCCGCACCGCCGATGGGGTCAGCCGCGGGCGGGCGATCACCGGCGACGGAGCCGGGGTCGACAGCCAGGCGGGCGCAACGGCCCGGAGCGGCAGACCCGTCTGCTCGACCTTCGGCGGCGGTTCGCGGCGCTCCTCGCGCCGCCATTCGCGCGCCGGGCCTTCCCGCGTCTCGACGTCGACGAGCTCGTCTTTCAGGCCGGCCTCAACCAGCCCATACCAGCCGCCGGCATCGTCGGTCGAACGGTCCTTCCTGGTGCCGACGACGTAGAGCCGGTCGCGCGCCCGGGTCATCGCCACGTAGAGGAGACGCCGGTATTCCTCACGCGCCAGCTCCCGCAATTCCTCGACGCGCCGACTGACGATCGCCGGCATGACGCGCGAACTCCGCATCCATATGAGCGGCGAGATCGATCCGTCGCGATCGTCGCGGAGCGAGACGATCCTCGGATCGTGGCTCGAATGGACCGGAGCCGCGCCGGTGTCGACGACGAAGACGATGTCGGCCTCGAGACCCTTGGCGCCATGCACGGTCATCACGCGCACCTCGTCGCGGAGCGTGTCGGTGTCGCGGCGGATTTCGGTATTGGCGGCGACGAGGAAGGACAGGAAGCCCTCCAGCGAGGGGACGCGGCTCGCCTCGAACGCCAGCGCCTCGGCGAGGAACTCGTCGAGGACGTCATCGGCCTCGGCGCCGAGGCGGGCGAGAATCCGCCGGCGGCCCTGGTCGGGCCCGAGGATGCGGGCAAAGAATTGATGCGGGCCGAGCGTGTCCGCGTCACTCCGCCAGGCATCGAGTTTCCGGCGCGCCTCGGCGAACACGCCGCCGTCGCGCAAGGCCGCCAGACCGAGCGCGTCCCAAAGCGTGCTATGCCCCCGGCCCTGCGCGACGGCGAAGAGGTCGTCCTCGCTCATGCCGATCAGCGGACTCTTGAGGACCGCCGCCAGCGACAGGTCGTCTTCCGGCAGGAGCACGACCCGTCCGAGCGCGATCAGGTCCTGGACCGCGATGTGGTCGGCGATGGCGATGCGATCGGCGCCGGCGATGGGGACGCCGCGCTTCTTCAGCTCGCGGTTGATGGCATCGGTCTGGGCGCCGCGGTTGCGTGAAAGGACGAGGATACTGCCCGGCTTCACCAGCGCGCCGGTCGCCTCGATCTTCTCCCGGTTCGTCGTCCACCGGTTGACGGTGCGCGCGATGCGGTCGGCGAGCTGGACTTCCGGGCTGCGCTTGCCGAGATGGTCGAGCGGCGCCGCCCAGTCCTCGGGCACCTCGCGCTCGGGCTGCTCGAATTGCGGCCAGAGCACCACCTGCCCGGGCTCGCCGCGCCGCTGCGCCGTATGGATCGTCGGGACCGGCTCGCTCGCCAGCCCCCGGTGCGCCTCGACGCGCTCGAAGACCTTGTCGACCGCCGCCAGCACCTTCGGCACCGAGCGGAAGGAGAGGTGAAGCTGCGGCTCGCTCCAGCCGAGGCCGGCGCCCTCGGCGCGCCGGCGGAGTTGCGCGCGGGTCGCCGAGAAGCGCGCCGGCACGGCGCCCTGGAAGGAGAAGATCGATTGCTTCTCGTCACCAACGGCAAAGAGCGTGCGCGCCTTCGAACTGGCGCCCTCGCCGGCGAAGAACTCTTCGACCAGGGCGCCGACCACCTGCCAGGCGCGCGGGCTGGTGTCCTGCGCCTCGTCGACAAGGATATGATCGAGGCCGCGGTCGAGCTTGTACTGGACCCAGCGCGAGGCGTCGGGGCGCGTCAGCAGACTGGCCGTCTTGACGATGAGGTCGTCGAAATCGAGCACACCGCGGATCCGCTTCCGGCGCTCGTATTCGCCGATCGCGGCGTCGGCGAGGCGAAGCATGGCGGCGGTCGAGGCGTGGCAATCGGCGGCCGTCAGGCGGTCGAGAAGGGCCTCGAGTCGGGCGCGCGCGCGCGCCAGGGTCTCCTCGAGTTCCGGCCAATGGTCCTTCACCGCCTTGCTGACCAGCGACTTCGCGACCCGAAGATCGCCCGCGCCCGTCTGCCAGAAATCCAGGTAGCCGGCGACGCGCGCATCGAGTTCCGCTTCTTCGATGCAGGGAGCGAGGCGCACCAGCGCCGCCTGGTCGTTCTTGCCGCCGCCGCCGAGGAGCGTGGCGAGGCGGCTTAGCTCCTCCCGGTCGAAGGCGCATTCGTGGAGGATCGATGCGCGCAGCGTCGCGGGGGTGTCGTCCGGCCCGAGGCCCAATCCGTCGCGCAGTTCGGCGATGGCCGCGTCCAGCGTCCCTGCGGTATGGATCCAGGTTCTCAGCCGGTCGCGCATCCGC
>JBBQGL010000067.1:0-19523 GCA_038323025.1 Hyphomicrobiales bacterium | reverse complement strand
CACTTGCGCATGCGGTTCATGACTGATCCTCCCTCCTTGAATTCGGTATCCCGATCCGAGCATACGGACGCCCCGTTTCCCGGGTTTCACGCCGGAGCGAAAAGATAGAACAAGCGGCGGTCCATCGCATCCGGCGAACCGGTGTCAGCCGCCGATCTGGAAGCGCTCGAAGCGATCGAGCGCCGCTTCGATGGCCGGCCGGTGCCGCCGGGAGGAGCCTTTGCCCACCCATGTCCATTTCTGCAGCAGGATCTTCCGCTTGGCGCGATCCGCCTTGATGTCGATGGCCGCAACGATCTCGTCGCCGACCAGGACCGGCAACGCGAAATAGCCAAGCCTCCTTCTCTCTTTCGGCACGTAGGCCTCGAAGATGTGTTGGTAATCGAAGAGGGCATGAAGGCGCTTCCGCTGGATGACCAGCGGATCGAATGGCGAAAGGATGTGAACCAGCTCTCCGACCGGCTCGAAGCGGGCCTCGATGGTTTCGGGCCGCAGCCAGTATTCTGCCTTGCCGGCTCCCTCGACTTCGACCGGCACCAGTTCCTTCCGGCGCACCATCCGTTCGATCACCCGCCGAACTGCCGGCTTGGCGCTCGGCTCAAGGAAACAGACCGAGTCGAGGCTGACGAGGCCCTGCGCGCGGAGCGCTCGTTCCAGCTTGTACTCGACGACCTGCCGGTCGGTCGCCGCCTTCGGCCGCTTCTCCCAGCCGAAATGCCGGTCCATCATCTCGTAGCGCTTGAGCATGCCGGTGCGCTCGCTGATGGTGACGAGCCCGGCGTAGAAGGCCGCCTGAAGCGCCCGCTTGGACGGCTTGCGGCTGGCCCAGGCATGGTCCTTCTCGACCAGCACGTCGTCGTCGATGTCGCGGAGCGTGAGCGCTCCGTCCCGCCGGATGCGCCGCACGATCTTCGCCACTTCCAGCTTGCCGACCGATCCGAACCAGCGGTCGTCCGGCGCCAGGCGGTATCGCCGCATGGTGCCGAGGAAGAACCTGAGATCTCGCACCGGTACGTAGGAAAGCGCGTGGGTCCAGTATTCGAGGACCGACTTGTCGACGGCCTGCGCTTGATGGAGGTGTTCCCGGCGGTAACCCGGGATGCGGGTGTGGAGGATGTGGTGGTGGGAGCGCTCGATCACGTTGATCGTGTCGATCTGCACGTAGCCGAGGTGCTCGACTGCCAGCCGCGTTGCCTCCGGCCCCTCGCCGAACGGCTCAAACGTATCGAGGCGCTGGACCGCCAGCCAGATACGCCGGGCTCCAGCCTTCGTGATGACGTGTGGTTTGCGGGCGGAAGTCGGCATATGAGGACCAGAATCCAGTTTCCCGGCTTAAGGAATGGCGGCAGCCCGCCGCTCCGTCAAAGCTTCCAATCCCCGCGCCGAATCCCTATATTGTTAGGTGCCGGAGAAATCCGGATATGGCGATAAATGGCCATCGTAATAAACCCTGCGGACCCGGGGGCAGTACCCGGCGCCTCCACCATCTACGGGGGCGAACTAGGATCGACGAGGGCGTAAAGGGTGAGCTTTTGCTCGGTATGGTACCCGCCGTTATCGGGCCGAATCTATAGTTGCCAACGACAACTATGCTCCGGTGGCCCTCGCCGCGTAAGCGGTTCGGGTAACGGAAATCAAGCCCTGGGGGGTTAGCACCTTTCAGGCGGGGTTCGGAGGCACCTGGCAACAGAAGCCTCCACTTTCATCACGGGGCCTCGCGGCCCCGATTTGGCATCGGGCTCCAACCGTTCGAAGGCAATGGCCGAGGATCTGATCCGTTACGACATCCTGGCGCAGGACGCCCTGCGTGGGGTGATGCGCAAGGTACTGTCGGAGGTGGCGCGGACCGGCCTGCCGGGCGAGCACCACTTCTTCATAACCTTCCTCACCCATGCCGCGGGTGTGCGCATTTCCAGCCGTTTGCTGGCCCAGTATCCCGAGGAAATGACCATCGTCGTCCAGCACCAGTACTGGGAGCTGACGGTGACCGAGCAGGCCTTCGAGATCGGTCTCTCCTTCAACGGCGTGCCGGAGCGGCTGCTCGTTCCGTTCACCGCCGTGAAGGGCTTCTTCGATCCGTCGGTGCCGTTCGGCCTGCAGTTCGAGGCCCAGCCGCCGAAGGCCGCCACCCCCCAGCACGAATCGCCGCGCCTGACGGCTGACGCGCCGGCCCCTTCCCTGCCCGCACCGGCCGAACCGCCCACGGAGGAACCGCCGGTCCAGCAGCCCGGCGACGCGCAAATCGTGCGCCTCGACGCCTTCCGGAAGAAGTGAGCCCGGCCTGCCTCCGATGACCAAGAAGCCCACCTCGCGCCGCGCCGGGCCAGCCACGCGCACCGAGACCGATTCCTTCGGTGCGATCGAAGTCCCCGCGGACCGCTATTGGGGAGCCCAGACCGAGCGCTCGCTGGAGAATTTCAAGATCGGCGGGCACCGCATGCCGCCGCCGATCGTTCGCGCGCTCGGCATCGTCAAGCGCGCCGCCGCCGAGGTCAACATGGACCTCGGCAAGCTCGACAAGAAGATCGGCAAGGCCATCGTCGCGGCCGCCAACGAGGTCATCGAGGGCAAGCTCGACGACCACTTTCCGCTGGTCGTCTGGCAGACCGGCTCCGGCACCCAGTCGAACATGAACGCCAACGAGGTCATCGCCAATCGCGCGATCGAGATTCTCGGCGGCACGCTCGGTTCTAAGAAGCCGGTGCATCCGAACGATCACGTCAACATGAGCCAGTCGTCCAACGACTGCTTCCCCTCGGCAATGCACATCGCCGCCGGCGAGGAAGTCGTTCACCGGCTGGTGCCCGCGCTGCAGAAACTGCGCAACGCGCTCAATGACAAGGCCGAGGCGTGGAAAGCGATCGTCAAGATCGGTCGCACCCACACCCAGGACGCCACCCCGATCACCCTCGGTCAGGAATTCTCCGGCTATACCCGGCAGGTCGAGAACGGTATCGGTCGGATCGAGCTTACCCTCCCCAGGCTGATGGAGGTCGCCCAGGGCGGCACCGCGGTCGGCACGGGTCTGAACGCGCCGGTCGGTTTCGCCGAGCGGGTCGCCGATCGCATCGCCGCGATCACCCGCCTGCCCTTCACGTCGGCGCCGAACAAGTTCGAGGCCCTGGCCGCCCACGATGCGATGGTGTTCTCGCACGGCGCCGTCAACACGGTCGCCGCTTCGCTCTTCAAGATCGCCAACGATATCCGGTTCCTTGGCTCGGGCCCGCGCTCCGGCCTTGGCGAACTGGCCCTGCCCGAGAACGAGCCGGGCTCTTCGATCATGCCCGGCAAGGTCAATCCGACCCAATGCGAGGCGATGACCCAGGTCTGCGTCCAGGTTTTCGGCAACAACGCCGCGGTCACCTTCGCCGACAGCCAGGGCCACTTCGAGCTGAACGTCTACAACCCGGTGATGGCCCGGAACTTCCTGGAGTCGGTGCGGCTGATCGCCGATGCCGCGGTTTCGTTCACCGACAACTGCGTCGTTGGCATCGAGCCGCGCCGTGAAAACATCAAGGCCAATCTCGAGCGCTCGCTCATGCTGGTGACGGCGCTCGCCCCGAAGATCGGCTACGACAAGGCGGCCGAAATCGCCAAGACCGCGCACAAGAACGGCACTACGCTGCGCGAAGAGGCGCTGCGTCTCGGCTACGTCACGGCGGCGGAATTCGATGCGCTGGTCCGCCCCGAGAAGATGACCCGGCCCGGGTAAGAGGCACGATCGTGACCGCGGACATCATCAACCTTCGCAACGCCCGCAAGCAAAAGGCGCGGACCGAGCGCGACGCCGCGGCGGCGGCCAACCGGCGTGCCTTTGGCCGGGCGAAGGCCGAAAAGCAGAAGACCGCCGCGGAACGCGCCAAGGCCGAACGGGCTCTCGAAGGGCACCGGCGCGAGCCGCGCGACGACTAAGCGCTGCCGATGGCGAAGCGCTCGATCACCATCGCCGGGCACCGCACCAGTATCTCGCTGGAAGAGCCCTTCTGGGCGGCGCTGGCCGAAATCGCCAGGGAAGATCGGCGCCCGCTGGCGGCGCTGGTCGGCGAGATCGACCGCACCAGACCCGAAGGCACCATCCTGTCGTCCGCTCTGCGCGTCTATGTCCTCCAACGGGCGCGGGTAGCCCAACCCCCACCCTAGGGCGGCAGCAGTTGCGGGCTGAGAATCAGCGGGCCCTGCGGCGTTGGCTTCGGCGCCGGATTGTGCCGGGCCGGCCGTGGCTGTGGCAGGGGCGGCAGTGGACCGGCAATCACCGGCGCATCGGCCGTGGTGGACGGCTGCCCGTCATCAAAGGTTCCGATCGTCCCCTGCGCGGCCCCGGAGTCCGCCAATGGCTGTGTCGTTCCTCCCGCATCGATCGCGACCGGAGCCGGCGCTCGCGGGACCTCGCTGGCGCGCCTGTCCGCCCATTTGGCCCGCGCATCCAGCATCGCAATTGCGGCCGCGCGCCCGGCCGCTTCCTTCGCTGCCAGATCAGCGCGCAGCTGTGCCTGGCGCCGGAGTTCGCGGAGTTCGCGCGAGAAGCGGTCCTTCTCGAGGCGGGCGTCCTCTGCCTGGGTCAGCAGTGCCTCCAGTCGCTTGGTCTGGCGGATGTTGAGAAAGGACGCGAACTGCAGCACGTCGATGGTTCGTGTCGGCGCGTCGACCGGCCCGCGGAAGACGAGTCCGACCTGCGGCGAACCGCTGTTGCCTTTCTCGACGCCCGAATCGAGGGTGAGGGTCCAGTCGCTGTCGACCGTCATGGAGTTCAGGTCCAGAATCCCGCCTCCCACCATTTCCGCAAGCCCGCCGGTGAGGGTCATGTTCTTCAGTCGAACCGTCCCCGAAGCTATGTCGAAGACCGCGCTGGCGTCGCCGAACGGCAGGTTGCCGGCATCGATGTATCCGGTGAACGTGGTGTTGAGCGCATCAACCGTGAACGTCTGGTCGAGGTCCGACGCGCGGACTACCAGCGCCGCCGCCCGCGGATTGACGTAGCGCACCTCACCCTGGCCGATCGAGAGGGCGCCGCCGCCGGAAAGCGTCGCCACCAGACCGGCAGGCGACCGCCCGGTTGCGTTGAAGTCGGCCGAAAGGTCGAGCAGCCCCGTCGCCACGGGGCGGCCGTTCCGCTTCCAGATGAATCGATCGAGGGTGGCAGCCTTCAGATTGAAGCGGCCGCTGAGGCCGATGTCCCCGCCAACGTTCTGGATCGCAAGCGCTCCCGTCACGGTTCCGTCGGCGAGCCGTCCCTCTGCCGACTCGATCTTGATCCCGTCGGGGGCAACTGTCAGGGCAAATTTCGCATCGGCTATGTCGAGATCGCCCACGGTCAGGCGCCCAGCGCTGACCGCGAGCTTGCCGGCGATGCGACCGAGCCTGGGACCCGTGAACGGCGTCGTTGGCCACACTCCCCCCGCGTCCCAGGTCGGCAGTGGCGAGCCGCCCAGCGCCAGGCCCGCCAGCCAGCTCGCGTCCGCGCGCTCCAGGTCTAGCGTTCCGTCGACACGAACCTGACCGTCGGAGCGCCGGACAATCGACGCATCGCCCGCGACTGCCTGCCCGGCGATCGTGCCGTTCTTCCAGCCGACGGTGGCCACGTCGCCGAGAACCGACAAATCTCCCGAGACCGCCAGCGGCGTACCGGCCGTGCTTCCGCCGAGCTCGAGGCCCGTCAGCTTCATCAGCGGATCGATATCCGGCGCCTTCAGATCGAACGTCCCCTTGAAGGAGGCTGGCAAATCCGCGACGAGGGCCAGCTTGCCGTCGGAATGGAAGTCGAGGTTGGCGAGATTCCCGTCAACCGTTGCCGCCATGCCGTCCTGCGGCTTGCCCTTGGCATCGACGGTGAGTTTGGCGCTACCGATCTTGTCGGCACTGGACGGCACCAGGCCGGCCTGGCGAGCGAAATCGAGGGCGTTGTACGAACTGGCATCGAAGTGCGCCGCCACGTTTCCCGCGCGCCATTCGGCCGGTTCTCCGGTGAGGTCGACTTGCCCGCTGAAACTCGTCGTCGCGGCCGAACCCGAAAGCTTCAGTCGGATCTGGTCGACGGGCGCGTCCCGCGGCGGCGCCTCGATCAACGCGTCGAGGATGACCGGCACCAGCACCGGACTGGTCGAGGCAAGCCAGCGCGCCAGCGCACTCTTCGGCGCGATGCGGTCGGCCAGGCGGGAGAGACCGCCCAGCGTCGCCGCATCGAGATGGGCGTTGAGACGGCCGCGCGGGTGGTCCGGCAGCCCGGTAATCTCGCCCTGTGTGGCGGTGAAATGCGCCCCGCCCATGTCTTCCACGTTTATCTTCTTTACCGTCACAGTGCCGTCGACAAAGCCCGCGTCGATGGACACCCCGCGCACCAGCACGTCTTCGACGGCGAGTTCACCGGCCGAGAGCTTGATCGAATAACTGTCGGCCAGCGCGCCGGTGTCGCCGAGGTTTTGCCCGACCAGAAGCTCGGCGACCGAGCGCACCTGGGCCAGGTCGAGCCGATCGGCCGAGAGATCCGTAGTGAGGATCCTCTTCTTGTCGCCGTTCGAGCTCCAGGAGACATCGCCGCTGATGGTTGCTCCTCCGATCTTCGCCTTCATTTCGGCGAAGGCGACCTTTCCCGGCTGAATGCTGAGCCTGCCGGCAAGGTCAAAGGGCGGCAGGCGTCCTCCGCCGCCTGGCAGGGTAGTCTGCCCCTGCCACCACGCCGAAAAGATCGCAGGCTGCGCAACGGTCAGGCTTGCGGTTCCGCCGAAACCGAGGCGACTACCGGTTGAGATGAGGCCGTCGCCGTCGAGCGCGGCTTCCCCGGGCAAGCGAGCGTGGAAACCCGTGATTTGCCAGCCGGACGGGTCCGACGCGGCCGTGAAGCGAACGTCCTGCACCACCGATCCGCCCACCACGATGGTGGGCACGCTGAATCCCACAGTTCCCGGGATCGAAGCGGCGCCGAAGCGGGAAAGCGACGCCATGAGCTTCTGCGCGGCGGTGCCCACCGCGACCGGCTGACTCGGTCCCTTGCCGAGCAAGCGGTCGAGATCGAATTGCCGGGCCTGCACGATCGCCTTGAAGCGGGGCGACTTGCCGAGCTCGACCGTCATCGAACCGGCGAGGCTGGCCGGCTGCTCGGCCGCACCGAGCGCCACGACGGCACGGTCGATGACCAGCCGCTCGCGCTTCAACGTGAAACTGCCCTCGCTGTGCAGGCCCACAACCGAGCTGGCGGAGTCCTCGGTGTTGACCAGGTCCGTGGTAAACGTACCGGCGTAGCTCAGCCCCTCGTTCCCTTGCGCCACCACCCCATCGGCGGTGAACGAAAGGGCGCCCCCCGGTGGAGTGACCTCCGCCTTGACGCGGATCGACCCGTCGGCGGCCTGCCTGCCGGTCGAGAACTGGAACTGGCCGGCGGTTTCGCCTTCGCGGTAGCTGCCGGCGATTCGCCAGGGGCCGGCGAGGGAGCTTGCATCGAGGGTCGCCGTGATGTGCTCGAACTTCCGCGCAATCGCGCCCGCGGCATCGGAGTAGGTCAGCGACCCCTCGGAAATCTCGACATCCTCAAGCACGACGCTGTCCGGCACCACCGACTTGCCGGTGTCGGTGCGAAGCGTCCAGTCGACCGTGCCGGAATCGTCGATCGAAACCGTCACCTCTGGTTGCTCCAGCTTCATCGACACGACATGAATCTCGCCCTGGAGCAACGGCATCAGCTCGAGCGTCGCGGTGAAACGGGCAACCTTCATCATCGGCTGGCCTTCGCGGTCGCCGACTTCCACGTCGGTGAAGGTCATCGACGGCGAGGGCAGCAGGCCGGCATCGGCGGTTCCGCGCACGTGCACCGGCTGGCCGAGAATCTTCTCGGCGGCGCTCTCGAAGGTCGCCTTGTAGTTGTTCCAGTCGATGAAATACGGGCCGATCAGCGCGGCGAACAGCACCACGACCAGCAGCCCACCGAGGATGACCAACAGCCTGCCCAGCTTCCGCCTCCGGCTTCTGTCGCCCGTCCCCGCGGATCAGGCGACCGCGACGATCTTCCCCGGGTTCATGATGTTCCGGGGGTCGATCGCCCGCTTGATCGCCCGCATGACATCGACGCCGTTCCCGTGCTCGGCATCGAGGTATTTCATCTTACCCTGGCCGACGCCATGCTCGCCCGTGCAGGTGCCGTCCATGCCGATCGCCCTGAGGTTCAGCCGGCCGACCAGGGCTTCGGCGCGCGCCACCTCATCGGCATTGCTCATGTCGACCAGCATGGTCAGGTGGAAATTGCCGTCGCCGACATGGCCGACGATCGGCGCCACCAGGCCGTTCGCCTCGATATCCGCCACGGTCTCGGTGACCGCATCGGCGAGGCGCGAGATCGGCACGCACACGTCGGTTGCGACGATATCCGAGCCGGGACGGAGACCGCGCGTCGCAAAGTAGACGTCGTGGCGCGCCTGCCAGAGCTTCGAGCGCTCTTCCGGACGGACGGCCCACGAGAATTCGCCGCCGCCGCATTCCCGGGCGATCTCGCCGAACGCCTCGGACTGCTCGGCGACCGATGCCGGGCTGCCGTGAAACTCGAGGAAGAGCGTCGGCACCTCGGCGAGTTCAAGCCGGGAGTAAGCATTGCACGCTTTCACCTGGAGGGCATCGAGGAGCTCGATGCGCGCGACCGGGATGCCGCTCTGGATCGCGAGGATGGTGGCATCGCAGGCGCCCTTCACCGATGCGAAACCGCAAACCCCGGCCGCGATCGCCTCGGGGATGCCGTAAAGCTTCAGCGTCAGCTCGGTGATGATGCCGAGCGTGCCCTCGGAGCCGATGAGCAGCCGCGTCAGGTCGTAGCCGGCGGAGGTCTTCTTGGCCCGCCGCGCAGTGCGCACGATCTCGCCGTTCGGCATCACGGCGGTGAGGTTGATGACGTTGTCGCGCATGGTGCCGTAGCGGACGGCGTTGGTACCCGAGGCGCGGGTTGCCGCCATGCCGCCAAGGGTGGCATCGGCGCCCGGATCGATCGGGAAGAACAGGCCCTGGTCGCGCAGGTGCTCGTTGACCTGCTTGCGGGTGACCCCGGGCTGGACCACGCAATCGAGGTCCTCGGTGTGAACGTCAAGAATGCGGTTCATGCGGCCGAGGTCGACAGAAACCCCGCCGTAAGGCGCATTGACGTGGCCCTCCAGTGAGGTGCCGACGCCAAAGGCGATGACCGGCACGCGGTGATCGCCGCAGATGCGCACGATTTCCGCGACTTCCTCGGTAGATTCGGGGAAAACGACCGCATCCGGCGGCTGGACCGGCAGCCAGGTCGTATTCTGCCCGTGCTGCCGGCGCAGCGCCTCGGAGCGCGAGAAACGCTCGCCGAACCGCTGCGCCAGTATCGGCAGGGCCACCGCGATTCCGGCTTCGTTGCGGACCACCGGCTCGACTGCAAGCTGAACCGTCATTCGACCTCCGTGCCTCGCCCGGGGTTGACCGTATCAAAATGGCGAATCTGCGCCAAAGGAATCCGGCATAGTGTCATCGCATATCGCTTCCCCTTCCCGGCAAGAATCGGAATGCGCCGAGGGCCCGCCTCGCATAGGGTGCGGCCTCGCTTCCCGGGATCCGCATCAATGCCCCGCCAGATCAACCACCAGATGACGCCCACCGAGTGGGCTCTTCTCATCCTGCTCGCAATTCTGTGGGGCGGCTCGTATTTCTACAACGCCATCGCGATCAAGGAGCTGCCGCCGCTGATCATCGTGGCGGTGCGCGTCGGCCTTGGCGCGGCCCTTCTCTACCTGGTGGTGCGTCTTACCGGCGGGCGCATGCCGCGCGAATGGACCACGTGGCGCGCCTTCTTCTTCATGGGGCTGATCAACAACGTCATCCCCTTCAGCCTGGTGGCCTGGAGCCAGACCCACATCGCCAGCGGCCTCGCCGCGATCCTGAACGCCACCACCCCGCTCTTCACCGTGCTCGTCGCCCACTACGCCACCCACGACGAGAAAATGAGCCCGGGCCGTATCGTCGGGCTGCTGGTCGGCTTCGCCGGGGTTGTCCTCATGATCGGACCCGATGCGATCACCGAGAGCACCAACGACGTGATCGCCGAATTCGGGCCGCTCGGCGCCGCGGTCTTCTACGCCGCCTCCGGGGTCTACGGCCGCCGCTTCAGCCGCATGGGCCTGAAGCCGCTCGTCACCGCCACCGGGCAGATCACCGCCGCCGCGGTCATGATGATCCCGCTCGCCCTTCTCATCGACCCGCCGTGGCTGCTTCAGATGCCCGGCCTCGAGACCTGGGCGGCACTCTTCGGCCTCGCCGCCGTCTCGACCACGCTCGCCTACGTCATCTTCTACCGCATCCTGTCGACCGCCGGCGCCGTCAATCTCCTGCTTGTCACCTTCCTCGTTCCGGTCAGCGCCATCCTGCTCGGCGCCGTCATCCTGCACGAGCACCTCGGCGTGAATCATTTTCTCGGCATGGCCTGCATCGGCCTCGGCCTCGCCGCGATCGACGGCCGGTTGGTGCGATTGCTCTGGCCGGCGAGGGCGTAGGGCGCGGACGTTTGATCCGGCTCACCGGTCGTCCCGGGCGCAGTGCAGCACGCGAGTGGTGCACTGCAGACCCGGGACCTCGGGCCGGAAAAGGTGGGACCGTCGAGAATCTTCCGTCTCAGGGTCCCGTGTCAGCGATGCACCGCTTCGCGCTGCATCGCGCACGGGACGACAACGTGAGTTGACTGGGCACGCCTACTTCAGGGCCACGACCCGCCATTCCCGCGACCGCTGCCGGTCCGGGTGATGGAGTCCTTGCTTCCCTGTCGCGCCTTGCGGCGCTCCTCGCCTCTTCGGGCGGAGGGGGTGGCGGGCGCCTTGAAAACGCCAGTCCGGGTAGTCCGATATGGGCGCTTTCAGAGGCGCCCGCCGTGACGTTGTTCGAGCCTCCCGCTTTCGCTCTCCGGTACGGCCAGCATTTGCGCTCGCCGCCCTTAAGGTGGGCAGAACCCACAGCCGGTCGTAGTGCCGGCGGGCTACTTCGCGGGCGCCAGCCGGGACCGGGGGTGCGAGCCCCGTCGGCCGGGGATCAGCCCAACCGACGCCCCAAAGGGCAGCCGCGGACGCCACACCCGCTCCACGCACAAGACGCCTCATGAGCGCGCCCCATGGCGAGCGGGATGACGGGCAGTCTACGGCAGGTTTGGAAAGGGGGAATAACCTGAGGGGATATGCCCGCCCATCCCCACACACAACGTCATCCCCCGACTTGATCGGGGGATCGCTCACCGCCGCCAAATCCTTCGAGGATGAGCACGTCCCGCCTGGATCCCCCGGTCAAGCCGGGGGATGACGTTTGGTGGGGCGGCACGGCCCCCTCTTAGGTCATGCCAAGACAAGCCGAAGGCTTGATCTTGGCACCCAAGCGCCGTCCCGGATTACGCTCCGCTCCATCCGGGCTACCCTGGCAGGCACGTCGTGCGTGGTTCGAGGCTCGCCGCTCATGCGGCTCGCACCTCACCATGGCGGGGTGGGGAGTATCGCGGAACGGAACAGCAGTTGGGCTGCGAGGGTGGGAGTGTGCGAGCGCGGTGGGAGGCGTGACCGTGCGACGGGAGAGGGCGAGACTGTGAGACGGTTGACAGCCCGTCGGCTGGCACGATGCGTTGCCCCCACCTCGCCATGGTGAGGTGCCCGCGAAGCGGGCCTCGAACCACGCGCGATGCCCCGAAAGTG
Source organism: Hyphomicrobiales bacterium (assembly GCA_038323025.1). Taxonomy (GTDB): domain Bacteria; phylum Pseudomonadota; class Alphaproteobacteria; order Rhizobiales; family Kaistiaceae; genus JAFKKF01. The sequence continues at coordinate 7,860 of JBBQGL010000067.1, read as the reverse complement.
AGCCAACCGGCACCTCGGTTGAAGCGGTGCTTGGGTGCCAAGATCAAGCCTTCGGCTTGTCTTGGCATGACCTAGAGGGCGGGCGCGCGCCGCTCCAACAAGACCGCTATTCGTGCACGGAGAAGACCAGCGCCCGCTCCCTCTCCGCTCGTTCCCGCGCAAGCGGGAACCCAGCTTTGAAATGCGGGGCCGGTGTCCCGGAAGAACTGGATCCCCGCATGCGCGGGGATGAGCGGAAATGGGTGGTGCTTGCCGATGCCGTCGGTCCCGGGAACCGGCTAGTCCACGCGCTCCCAGCCGCGCGGATGGAGGTGCTCCTGCGGCTTGAAGCGGCGCTTGTAGCCCATCTTGCGCGAGCCATCGACCCAGTAGCCGAGATAGAGGTACGGCAAGCCCATCTTCCGCGCCCGGCGGATGTGATCGAGGATCATGAAGGTACCAAGGCTACGATCGGCATAGTCAGGATCGTAGAACGAGTAGACCATGGACAGGCCGTCGCCGAGGACGTCGGTCAGCGCCGTGGCGATGAGGCGGCCCTCGCCGCGCCCGGTGAAGCCCGAGTCGGGGCCCCGGAAGCGGTATTCGAAGACGTTGGTGGCGACGCAGGAATCCCCGACCATCATCGCGTAGTCGAGGACCGACATGTCGGCCATGCCACCCTCGGCATGGCGGGCGTCGAGGTAGCGGCGGAAGAGCGAATACTGGTCGGAGGAGGGGCTGGCGGCCGTCGCGGCGCCGATGAGGTCGTCGTTGCGCTTGAGCACGCGCGCCATGCTTTTCGTCAGAACGAAACCGCCGATTACGGTACGTACCGAAACGCAGGCCCGGCAACTCTCGCAAGCCGGCCGGTAGGCGATGTTCTGGCTCCGCCGGAAGCCGCCCTGGGTCAGGATGTCGTTCAGCGAGGAGGCGCGGTCGCCGACGAGGTGGGTGAAGACCTTGCGCTCGGCCTTGCCGGGCAGATAGGGGCAGGGGGCCGGTGCGGTCAGGTAGAACTGCGGCGTATGGGTCGGCTGATGCGTCATCGGGCGGTGGATTGGGGCGCGATCATCACCCGCGAATCATAGTCCGAGCCATCGCGCGGCGGAAGGGCAACGTTTGGGCAGGATCAGTCGCGCAGCGCCGACGTGTTCACCACGACGACGCCGAGAACCATGTCGTGGAGGAGCTGGCGCCGCTCCGTCAACAGCCCGACCAGCAGGATGAAGGGCGTCAGCAGGCTGACCGAGAGCCAGAAAAGCACCGCGTGCGCCACGGCCAGCAGAGGATAGAGCGGACGGCCGTTCAATGTCCGCACCTCGATGCCGACGAGGCGCATCCCGATGGTGGCCGACGCCGGCCCGCCGAGGGTAAGCCCGACATAGGCGAGGGCGAGCAGCACGAACACCGGCGCCATCAGGAACCAGCCGAGCCCGAAGGTCACCAGCCCGAACACGAAGACCACGACGGCAAACGGTATGGTCAGCAGCCCGACCAGGATCGCATCGAACACGAAGGCGATCACGCGGCGCGACAGCACGGCGTCGAAGAGGCCCGGTCCGAAGGCCGGTGTCTCGTCATAGGTCCGGTAGCTGCCGGCGGGCTCGTAGCGGTTGGTCATCGCACGCACTTCCCCAAAAGGAGTTCACGTCGTTGCGTTATAAATGGGCCTGCGTCCGCCCCTTACAAGCAGGCGTGTGTGACGCCGGTCACCCGCCCGCCTCGGGTGGGTCGAGCCGCTGCACGCGATAGCCGCGGCCGGCGAGGGCGGCGACGATCTCGCGGGCATGCTCCGGACCGTGGGTCTCGATCGTCACGTCGACGATGGCTCCCTTCGGCGGCACCTTCAGCATCGTGCGGTGGTGGAGCACTTCGAGGATGTTGCCGCCATGCTCGCCGATGGTGGCGGCGATCGCGGCGAGAACGCCGGGGCGGTCGTTGATGAACACGCGCACCGCGACGATGCGCTCCTCGCGCGACAGGGCGCGCACCATGATCGAGGCCGCGAGCCGCGGGTCGATGTTGCCGCCGGCAAGGATCAGGCCGACGCGCCTGCCGCGGAAGCGGTTGGGCTCGGCAAGCAGCGCGGCGAGGGGCGCGGCGCCGGCGCCCTCGGCCATCGTCTTCTGCAGCATCAGGAACTCGCCCACCGCCTGCTCGATCAGGCGCTCACTGACGACGATGACGCGATCGACCACTTTGCGGCAGATCTTGACCGGCATGCCGCCGACGTTCTTCACGGCGATGCCCTCCGCGAGCGAGTCGCCGCCGCAGATAACCGGCGTGCCGCGGAGCGCGCCATCGAGCGACGGATAGAGCTCGCTCTCGACGCCAACGATCTCGGTTTTCGGCGACAGCGCCTTCACGGCAATGCCGACGCCGGAGATGAGCCCGCCGCCGCCGACCGGGACGACCACGGTCTCGATGCCCGGCTCGTCGGCGATGATCTCGAGGCCGATCGTACCCTGGCCGCGGATCACCTCCGGGTCGTCGTAGGGATGGACCAGCACGGCTCCCGTCTCGTCCCGGATGGCGTTGGCCTTCACCTGCGACTCGGCCAGCGTCTCGCCCTCGAGGATGACGGTCGCGCCAAAGCTGCGCGTCGCCGCGATCTTCACGAATGGCGTCGGCCGCGGCATGACGATGGTGGCCGGAATCTTCAGGCGCTGGGCGTGATAGGCGACCGCCTGGGCGTGGTTGCCGGCCGACATGGTGACGACCCCGCGTGTCCTCTCGGCGGCGCTGAGCGACAGGAGCTTCACCAGCGCGCCGCGTTCCTTGAAGGAAGCGGTCGCCTGCAGGTTCTCGTATTTGACGAACACCTCGGCGCCGGTCAGGCGCGAGAGACGCGGCGCCGGCAGGAAGGGCGTGCGCAGCACCACCCCGGCGATCAGCCGGGCGGCATCCTCGATGTCGGCGAGGGTGGGGACGTCGACGAGGGGAGTCAGCTTTGGTGGCGGTCGACCCATACCCGCATGTCCTCGATGAGCTCGGCCACGGACAGTTGTTCGACATTCTCGTCAGAATAACCGCGCGCCTTCAGCGCCACGTAGTTGTCGGTCATGAAGTCGGTGAAGCGGCCCCAGATCGCGGCGGCGCCCTTGGCTCGTAGTCTTGCTTCCGTATTCAGCCAGTTTCGCACCGCGGTCAAAGCTCTTGCCGGTTCGCCGCCATGAACAGCGATGTCGGACCCGGACATGTCCGAAATGGCCGCCTGATAACGAAATCGTTCCGCCTCGAGTATGAGGCATTTCTTGGTTGCGGCGGGACCTGGCTTGAACAGCCTGCAGCCGATGTCGAGGCCCAATTCCAGCGGCATATTGAGTCGAAAATATTCTCCAGCTTCTTGGGCTTGAAGCCGGGAGAGATCATGGATCGCGTATTTGGAGCTTTCGATCAATGCCACCATCTTTTCGAGCCTTGGCCTCCCGGAGTCCATGCTCTCCAGCGCTATTCGTGGCGTGAGGCCAAGGTCAGTCACGGCAAAAAGGATTGGCCGCAGCAGGGGAAGGAATGGCGTATCGAACGGACAGTTTATGAATACATCCGTTTCGAAGGTCATCGCCTAGCGTCGTCTCGCCGCTGGCAAAGCGTCAATTCCGTAACTCTCCCGTACCGTCCCATCGTCGCCGTGAACGTAAAGCTCAGTCCGGTCTTTCTTGGCCTTTTGCCGCGCGTATTCGAACGCGGCAGCCTGACTGTCAAACACCCGGCTCGCCCGCTCCGAACCTGATTGCCGGACGCTCCATCTCCCATCAATGCTGCGGGCGACGTGCTGACCTTTCACTGACATTGCAGAGGCTCCTTTATGCGATTCATATAGCCATGCCCCAGTGCAAAGCGAAGAGGGTCCTGGCGATCACCCCGTCCGCAGCAGTTCCGCCACCATCGGCGCGAAGTAGGTGAGGATGCCGTCGGCGCCGGCGCGCTTGAAGGCGGTCAGGCTTTCGACCATGGCGCGTTCGCCGTCGATCCAGCCGTTCCGCGCGGCACCCTGGATCATCGCGTACTCGCCCGACACCTGGTAGGCGAATGTCGGCATGCCGAAGGCTTCCTTCAGGCGCCAGACGATGTCGAGATAGGGCAGGCCCGGCTTCACCATGATCATGTCGGCCCCCTCGGCGATGTCGAGTTCCGCCTCGCGCAGCGCCTCGTCGCCGTTGGCGGGGTCCATCTGATAGGTGCGCTTGTCGCCGACCAGCGTCTTCGACGTGCCGATCGCGTCGCGGAAGGGCCCATAGAACGCGGAAGCGTACTTGGCCGCGTAGGCCATGATCTGGACGTGCGCGAAGCCCTTGGCGTCCAGCGCCTTGCGGATGGCGCCTACCCGCCCGTCCATCATGTCGGACGGCGCAATGACGTCAGCGCCCGCCTCCGCCTGGATAAGGGCCTGCAGGACCAGTTGCTCGACCGTGGCGTCATTGACGATCTGGTCGCCGGAGAGCAGCCCGTCGTGGCCGTGGCTGGTATAGGGATCGAGGGCGACATCGACGATCAGCCCGATCCCGGGCACCGCCGCCTTGATGGCGCGGCCGGCGGTGCAGACGAGGTTATCGGGATTGAGCGCCTCGCTGCCGGTATCGTCGCGGCGGGAAGGATCGGTATTCGGAAAGAGCGCGATCGCGGGGATGCCGAGGTCGCGCGCATGAGCCACCGCCTTGACCGCTTCGTCGACCGAATAACGGACGACGCCGGGCATGGACGGGATCGGCTCGCTGACCCCGCGTCCCTCGGCGAGGAAGATAGGCCAGATCAGGTCGTCGACGGATAGCCGATTCTCCCGGACCAGCCGTCGCGACCAGTCGGTCCGCCGGTTGCGGCGCATGCGTCTGCCGCCCAGAATCGCATCCATGTCCGGCTTGGTCGCCGGGTCGGCCGAAAAAAGCGGGCGTTCGCGCGTCATCGTGTGACCTTCGTTGCTGGCGGCGGCAGACTACCATTCCCCGTGGCGCCGCGGCAAAAGGAGGCTGGCGGCTCACCGTGGTCAGGGTGTAAGGGGCAGCATGACCGTCAGGGAAAAGAACCCGGCCGCTCCTGCCGAGGCCGACCGACTCCCGCAGGCATTCGACATATACGGCCGGGTCCTGTCGGGCGTGATGCTGCTTCTCGGCCTCCGCCAATGGGCGGTGATCCTTGGTGTCATCGCCGGCGGTGGCGGCGCGTTCGAGATGATGACCGTGCCGTGGCAGATCGCCACCATGCATTTCGCCGCGGTCGATCTGGTTGCTTCGGTGGGGCTGTGGCTGCGGGTCGCCTGGGGCGATGTGGTCTGGATATACGCAGCCGTGTCGGAGATTATCCTTCACACCGTATTCTATTCAACCTTCGGTTTCGATATTCTGATCGTTGCTTTTCATTTGCTAACCATCTCCGGCTTCTTCGTCCTGTTTCTCCTCTCGCGGCGCCGCGGCCGGGCCTAGGGCGATCCGCTGGTTCGGGCACATAAGTGATTGATATTAAAAGAAATTAATCGTTGTTTTTATTCTCTTCCGAAGCAAAAACGTAATCTGCCGTTAATCTTGCGGCTTAAGCCGATCTTCAAAGCCCGCGGTATAGGTTGCAGACAGGTGGGAACAATACCTGCCAAGCAACAGCGAGGCGAACACAATGGTCAATGCAAAGCGGGCGATCGAGGCGGTGCCGACCCTGGTGCAGGGCACGGAGCTGAAGCCGCTCTATATGGAAGCGCTCACGCTGGTCGAGCGTCTTCATCGGCGGCTGCTCGACGTCATCAAGGACGAGTTCGACCGCTCGGGTCGCTCCGACGTCAACAGCGTGCAGGCGCTGCTTCTTTTCAACATCGGCGAGTCGGAACTCACGGCCGGTGAGCTGCGCACGCGCGGCTACTATCTCGGCTCGAACGTTTCCTACAATCTGAAGAAGCTGGTTGAGATGGGCTATATCCATCACCAGCGGTCGCGGATGGATCGCCGGTCGGTGCGCGTCAGCCTGACCGAAAAGGGACGCGACGTCGCCAACATCGTCAACAGCCTCTACGAGCGGCACATCCGCTCGATCCATCAGGTCGGCGGCATCGCGGCGGATGACTTCCATCTGCTCAATCGTTCGCTGCAGCGCCTCGAGCGCTTCTGGACCGACCAGATCCTCTACCGCCTCTGAGCCCATTTGCATCGCGACCGACCGAGGGCCCGGCTTTGCCGGGCTCTTGTGTTTTTGGCGCGCCGCCCCATGTGGCATTCTGGCAACCGGCCGGGCGAATACCGGCGCGCGGATTGCCGAGTCATGAAAGAGCCATATTAAGCCGCAGAAACGTCAGGTGTATCTGGGGAGGGCCCTGGCGAATCGGCGCGCCTCGCGACGGGCAGTGGAAACTCGATTGACGTTGGCTTGCGGCAAGGATTTCGACGGATGATGCGCTCCACACTCCCGGTCTGGTTTCGCCACGCGGCCCTGGTCGGCGGTTTCGCCGCCAGCGCGCTGAGCGCAGGCCTTTCGCTCCCGGCGATGGCGAAGGACCCGATCGCCAAGGCGGTTCAGAGCAGTTCGGACCAATGGTCCGACGGTTTCGACGCCGCAGCGAGCAGCGCCCGCGACGTGCGCACGTCCACTCCGATCCTGTCATCGGATGCAGTTCCCGCCCTCGGCCAGGCGATCGCCCTCTATTCCGACATCGTTGCCCGGGGTGGCTGGCCGACGGTGCCGACGGACAAGAAGCTGAAGATCGGGATGCGCGATCCCGCCGTCTCGGTCCTGCGCGAGCGCCTGACGATCACCGGCGACCTGCAGGCGACGACCGGCAACGCCAATTCGTTCGATTCCTATGTCGAGGCCGCCGTGCGCAGCTTCCAGGCCCGGCACGGCATCCCTGTCGACGGCGTGGTTGGCGACTCGACCGTTGCCGCCATGAACGTGCCGGCGGCAGTCCGGCTCAGCCAGCTTTCGATCAACCTGACCCGGCTGAAGTCGCTGACCGCCAAGCTGCCGCCGCGCTTTGTCATGGTCAACATTCCGGCCACGCTGGTCGAAGCGGTGGAAGGCGGCCAGGTCGCCTCACGTCACGCCGCCATCGTCGGCAAGGTCGATCGGCCGTCACCGATCGTCAACAGCAAGATCTATGAGATCAACTTCAACCCGTTCTGGACGGTGCCCGCCAGCATCATCAAGAAGGACCTCATCCCCAAGATGCAGGCCGACCCGGGTTATGCCTCGCAGTTCCATATCCGCATCTACAACCAGCAGGGCACCGAGCTGACGCCGCAGCAGGTCAACTGGAACACCGACGAGGCGACCAAATACATGTTCCGGGAGGACCCCGGCGATACGAACTCGCTCGGCCTGGTGAAAATCAACTTCGCCAGCAAGGACGGCGTGTACATGCACGACACGCCGAACCGCGGCCTTTTCAACGATGAATTCCGCTTCGACTCATCGGGCTGCGTGCGCATCCAGAACATCCGCGAGCTGATCAACTGGCTGCTCCGCGATACCCCCGGGTGGGATCGCGACCACATCGACCAGATGTTCATCAACGGCGAACGGCTCGACGCCAAGCTGGCCCAGCCCGTGCCGGTGATGTGGGTGTACGTGACCGCCTGGGCCGAGAACGACATCGTCAATTTCCGCAACGACATCTACAACATCGACGGCGTTAACCCCGGCGTCCAGGCCGAGGACACGACGGCGGCGACACCGGCGGTCGCCAAGGCGCAGTAGCCGGGCGGAATTGGCGAGGCCCGCTGCTCTGGCGGGCGCGCAAACCACCGTTTCGGCCAGCCCTCGGTACGCCTGTCCTTGGCGGGCGCCGCCCTTGTGTGCTAAGGGGCGGCTCTCTCAACAGGATCGATCCCGATGTCCTTGACCGACCGTGCAGCGGCCGCCGGCGACACGTCCGGCTTCTTCTCCCGGAGCCTGGCCGAATCG
>JBBQGL010000066.1:0-19986 GCA_038323025.1 Hyphomicrobiales bacterium | reverse complement strand
GGTATTTCGTGGCAACAGCTACCACCGGCAGCGAGCCGAACGGGTGGCGCACCCAGTCTCCGACGCGGCCGGCGGCGTTGCCAACCAGCCTCGTGCCCAGTCGATGCGGTGGGTCGATCTGGTCTGGGAAGATGCAAACCTAGCGATCGACGAGACAATCGAGGAATTGAAGTCTCGGAAACCGAAAACCCGCGACGAGGCTGATCTGAGGGCGCGGACGCTTCTCGCGCATCTCGCAAGCGGCGGCGATCTAGTCGAGGTCGCGGCTTTGGCCGCTTCGCTCGCCGTTGAGCAGTTGTAGGGCGTGCCGGTGAAAACCCTTCTCGCCATTCACGACAAGATCAACGACGCCGGTCGTTGCGCTGAGCAAATCCCCATGATGGGTGCTGGCCTCGAGGCCTGCCCGACACGGGTGCCGCGAACATCCAAGAGGCAGCCCATCGCCTCGCCGACAAGATCGAGGACATTAGCGAGGCGCTCGAAAAGATCAGGCAGAAGGAGGGCGCCTGAGAAGCGAGCCGAGGGGCTAGGGCGTCCCCTCGGCTCTGACCCGGGCGAAAGAATCCAAATCCAAAGCCGGGCTGACCGAAGCCTATCAGATGAATCGAGCCGAGGGGTGGAGTGCCCCGCCCCCGGCTCTAACCCGGCCTAAAGGGAAAGCAAACTGGCCGGGCTGATCGAGCCTATCAGGAACCGGCGGGCGGTCGAAAGGCGAACGGTTATTTGATCGCTCGCTCGACTTGATCACTGAGCAATTGCTCTGCGAATTCAGCCGGCCCTATTACCCTGCCACCCATTTGCCATCCGACGATCCCTGTCGGCGAGACATCCGGCCGATATTCTTTCGCTCCGACGCGATCCGAATCTATAACCCAGTCATCCGAAACCGCGGGGTGCCCGCGCCAAGTCTCGACGGTCAGCGCGGCGCTTTCTAGGGAATTGCCATAGTGGGAGTGCCAGACGAGCTTTAGCGGATCAGCCAGTCCCATAAGGATCAGGGCGCCGCTGGAATCTTCTCTGACCCGCGTTGGCAGCACATTGCTGAGGTTGGCGAGCCGTTCTCGAACCAGTCTCTTTAGCTCGATGAACGCCGCTTTGGCGGCAGCTACCCCCTCAAACGATCTCTGAAACTCTTCACGGCGATTTTGATAGTTTCGGCTGCCCTTCAGGCGCTCTGCCTTTTCTTCCAACGTTTCGACGTGGATATGGCCTCCCAGCTCTTGAACCCGCGCTTTGATTGCGCCGGCCGCCTGTTCGGCACCGAAGTCCTGCCAAGCGAAGGAGATATGGGTGTCCGGGACCCATCGCGGTACTCCCTTCGACCGAGGTTCGATCAATACGAGAAACAGAGATCGAAACTGGTCTTCGAGCCAGCGGTCCTCAATCGCGGCTTGCTCGACGCCGGTCCAAGGTGTTTCGCCCCATCCCGGGCGGAACAGGACCACGTTGAGGCGCGATTCGCGACGGAATGGTTGACGCATGGATTCCAACCCATCGGTGCCCGCCAGTGTCTCTTGGGTCCGGGGAAAGAAAAACACCTCCAGGCCGCCCAAGCGATTCGTTAGCTGGGTTGCGAGGTCGATGTCTTTGAACAGAAACGAGATTGCCGCGTCGTACCGAGGCATCTTCGCGGTGTCTGCGGTGTCCACGGGCTACGGGCCACTCATTTGTGGGTAGATATGTGCCTTGTGTGAAGCGATAACGGTATAAATCGCCAAAGTAAGCCATTTCTACGAGATTGCTGGCGGAGAGGATGGGATTCGAACCCACGATACGGCTTTACACCGTATACCCGCTTAGCAGGCGGGCGCCTTCGACCACTCGGCCACCTCTCCGGACACCCGGGCATAGCCGAGCAAAGGGCAATTCCGCAAGGTGAACCGGGCGGCGTCGTCGGAATTTCGCCCGATCACAGGAATTCAAGCGATTTCTTTCTGGTGGTCTATTGCATTGCAGTCTTGGCAGATCGCGCTTTTCGTCGTCGGGTGGTCGCAAGCACGGAGTTCGTGCAAGAGATCAGAGGCGAATCGAAGGGCGGTTGCCCCACGTTATGGCGGGAATGAGTGCCGGAGCGACACCCGGGCGCTTGGCGGAGCGGCCTCTAGCCACGTTGTCATCTGCCCGATGGGTAGCGTGCAAGTTTGCTCCCCAAATAAATAATGCGAATCGAACAATCCGATGGTTTGTTAGCCTAGCTGCCTCCCCGTAGAATCGAGGATCAAATTCCTGAGGTTACGTGAGCGAGGTGCGCGTATGATCGAAAAAAAGTCCAGAAATTCGTCGCGGGAGGCCCTTCGAGAAGGGCAACCCAGGTCGGCCGAAGGGCGCGCGCAATAAGACGACCCTGGCGCCAGAGGCCCTCCTCGATGACCAAGCCCAGGCGATAGTGGCAAAAATAATTGAAAAAGCCTTGGAGGGCGACCGCATGGCCTTGCGGCTGGCGTTCGAACGTCTCGTTGGCGCGCGCCCGCAGCGGTCAGTATCGCTCCCGCTTCAACCGATCAAGACTGCCGGTGACGGAGCGGACACACTTGCGCGGATCGCAGAGAGTGTTGCCTCCGGAGCCGTTTCGCCCGCTGAAGGTGTCGCAGTGGCGACAATTGTCGAATCCGCCGTCCGAGCCTTCGAAGTCCGGGATTTTGAAAGGCGTTTGGAGCAGGTTGAGGAGAAATTCCGCAATGCGGCAATCGTTGAAGAATAGGCTACGCATTCTAGAATTGGCAAAATCTACGCTGCCAGACGAACCCAGCTGCTGGACGCCGGAGCAGGAAAGGTCAGCCAAAAGAAGTAGCGAGTATTTTCGCGCGTACACTCGCCTAGACATGCGCAGCTGGATGGCTCAAAATTATCCCGATGAACCGTTGGATGGACTTCCGGGTCCAGAAACTGTGGAAATGACGCCACAAGAAATAGTTATCGCAATTCGAAAGCGGCTCGAAAAATCGCGCCGAAGCTGACGGTCTCGCGTATTCTTCGCGTATTTTCCTGATTGCTAGGTGTAGCCTCAGTTGTTGTCGATAGGCGGGAGGCTGTCCCGTATTCGTTTTTGGCCAATATTGCCGCGAGTCATCGCGTGTCACACGGCGACTCTGCGGCAAGCGGCGGTTGGTTGTTCTCATCCGTAAGAATGGCTGAAGGCAGCCCGTTAGGACCGTCGATCACGCTGTCAACAAACGCTACAGACGGGCGTCTTCCCTTGCCGAGGTGCCGGTGCTGCGGTGGCTGTCCCTTCGGATGGTTAAGCTCCTTCTTGATGTCGATACAAATCAGCTCGCGGGGATGCCGGCTCTCGCATCGGGCCGGCGGCTTGCGGGGAGACAACAGCCCCGACTGTGCGGCCCGCTTTCCGGTAAATCGCTTCCGGCGAAGCACCCCGAACTTCCTTTCGTCCACGTTGGGTCAGCTTGCGCAAGCGGTGCGGGCGGCAAGAGCGATCGGTCAATCCGGCAAGCTTTCCGGCTCGAAAGCAGACCAAATGGGGCTCGTAACACCTCTCCCGGTTCAAGCAGGTAGAACCATTATCGCGGGGTTAAGGTGCAGGCCCGGATCGTGCCAAATCTGCAACATCCGCTGGCAAAACCATCCTCAGAGGCTCCAAATACCGGTTTCCACGTTGCGCTCGCGATCCTCTCGGATAAGGTTCGACTCGCGGATCGGGGGGTACCCGTTTCGTGTTGGTCTGGCGGCAACCCAAGGGGTGGACATCGTCGACCAAGATCAACTTAACGCGGGGATTGGGACAGACTTCGCAGAAGCTCAACAGACCGGTCGGAATTGAGGACCGGGAGCCAAGCAAAGAAATGCCTGCCCCTGGATCAAGTTTGGAGGTCAGGAAATGAACTACAAGACCCTAATCCTCGGCTCCGCAGCGACCCTAATGCTGGTCGGCGGCGCCCAGGCGGCGGACCTCGCGGTTGCGTCGTCGGTCGACTACGTCAAGGTCTGCAGCGCTGAAGGTGCAGGCTTCTTCTACATTCCGGGCACTGACATCTGCCTGAAGGTCGGCGGCTACATCCGCGAGACCTTCATGTACAACAGCGTCAACACCGCCACTGCGCCGTTCGCTTCGGGCACGGATAACCGCTTCGCGTCGCAGACGGAAGTTGGTGCCACGTTCGTCGCAAAGTGGATGTCGTCCTGGGGCGCGAGCATCATCGACTTCCAGCTCCTTGAAGACACCTCCAATGGCGGCGCCAGCGCGGTCACGCTCGACCACGCCAACGCCAAGGTCGGCGGCCTGATCTTCGGATGGGGCAACACGATCGCGGAATCGGTTGGTCCCTACACCGACTACGGTGCGATGCGTAACGATCACAAGGTCGACTACTTCGGCTGGGCCGGTTCTGCGGGTGGCTTCGGCTTCGCCCTCGGCGTCGAAAACAACAATGCGTACTGGGGTCTGACCGGCAAGGATCGTCCGGACATCACTGCCGCCGTCACCGGTGGCATGGGTGGCCTCAGCTTCACCCTAACTGGCGCTTTGGCTGAGCGTACGATTGGCACCGGCTACGGCGTGAACTTCGGCGGCACGTGGGGCAAGGCCGGTGGCCTGCAGCTCGCCTTCAACGCGGCCTGGTCGCATGACGCCGCCCAGTTCGTTGGCGGCGACGATCGCACGGGCAACTTCGGCAACTGGGAGTCGGCTTTCGTCGCTCTCCAGGCTCCGATCGGCGGCGGCACGCTCCTCCAGGGCACCCTGGCCTGGCGTGACGGCCCGATGGGCGGCAATGCGGACACGACCTACCATGCGGCAGTTGGCATCGTTGCCACGCTGGCCCAGAACGTGACTGGCCAGATCGAAGGCTACTATGACCAGACCGCTGGCGTGGGCAGCGAAGGCGTGTTCCTCCGCGCCAAGGCCGCGACGCCATAGTCGACGCTACTTACGCTTAGGAATAAGCGCCCGGCGGTCCTTCCGCCGGGCGTTTTCTTTTTCGGGCGCCTGGCCGCCTCTTCCAGACGCCGCGGTGCCGGAAATCCGGCGCGGGTCGCTGGCGCGTTCGCATCGCTCGGCGACGGCCGCATCGAGCAGGACAGCGCGGGTTGGGCGCGTTTCCCCTCGGCGACCGGTCCAGACGGCTCCGTGCCTTGCCGCATGAACGGTTCTTGGCGAGAATGGCGTTGGGCTGGGCCGCCCACAGATTCGTCGCAATTCGACAGTGGTTTCCCGCGATCCGACCCGGGTGGTTCTCGTCACGATCGAAACAGGCGGTGACGGCTGCCCCCCGATGTCGGCGGAGTGAAGTCGGGGCGCGCAGACAATGGCCAATTGGCGAAAATGGATACGGGTCGGCCTCCTGTCGACGATCCTGATCGCGCTGGCGGCCTTCGTTGTCAGCTCCGGGGACGTCGAGCGCGACCTTGCCGCCCGGATCGGCGAACGCCTGACTGCTGAGGGCCAGAACTGGGCCGGGGTCGCGGTTACCGGGCGTGACGCAACCATCGCCGGAACCGCTCCGTCGCCCGAATCGGTGGCCTCGGCGCTCGCGGCGGCCGCCGACGTGGCGGGCGTCCGGGCGGTGGTGGACCGGACCGCCCTTCTGCCCAGTGCCTCGCCCTATTTGTGGTCAGCCCGCCGCGTCGGCCGCGTCGTCACGCTGGCAGGGGACGTGCCATCGGAAGCTATGCGCAACTCAGTGCTGGCGGGGGCGCGGAGGGCGCTTCCGGAGGCCGAGATCCACGACGAGATGAAGCTCGCGCGTGGCGCGCCCGCCGCGTTCAACACCGCCACGGCATTTGCTCTGACCCGGCTCGCGGGGCTGTCGGAAGGCACGGTGACCCTGACCGACGCCACACTCGCATTCACCGGGATTGCCGCCACGCCCAAGGCCTTCGCCGATGCCCGCCAGGCGATTCGCGGCGAGGTGCCAAGCGCCTTCGCGCTCGGTCCGGTGGATATCCTGCCGGCCCGGGCCGAACCTTTCGTCTGGTCGGCGGCCTATGACGGGAAGCAGCTCGTGCTTTCCGGATACGTCCCCAACGATGTCGTCAGCGAAGCGCTGCAGGCGACCGCCAAGGCAACCTTGTCGCGCGTACCGGTCGTCGACAGCACCATCGTCGCCTCCGGCGAGCCCGAGGGATTTGCCGAGGCCGCGAGTTTCGCCATCACAGCGCTCGACCGCCTGAGCCAGGGTGGGGTAACGCTCGACGGCCTGAACCTCGATATCAGCGGAACCGCGCGCACGGTCGACGACTACGAGGCGCTCCTCGCCGGCCTCGCCAACGATCTGCCGTCGGGGATGAAAGTGGTGTCCGATGCGATCAGGCCGGCCAGCGTCTCGCCTTACGAGTGGGAGGGCGAGAAGAACGGCAGCGATGTGATTCTGACCGGCTACGTGCCATCGCCGGAGGCGAGGGCCGAGGTGGAACGCATCGCGAAGGCAGGCTTTGCGGGACTGAAGGTGTCGAACCGCGTCCGGATAGCCGCCGGCGAGCCCAAGATGGACTGGCTGGGCGCGATCAAATTCTCCCTCGCCGCCCTGGCGAAGCTCGGCACCGGCACGGTCAGCCTCGGCGACAAGACCTTCGCCATCCAGGGTGAGGCGGCAAGCCCGGATGCCTTCGCCGAACTGCTCGGCGTCAACAGCCACACGCTGCCCGCCAGCCTCGACATGGCCGGGTGGGATGTCGTTCCCCCGAAGGTATCGCCGTACCGCTTTGTCGCGGAGCGGGGCGCCCGGCAGGTGATTCTCACGGGCTATGCGCCTTCAGAGAAGGACAAGGGGGCTATCCTCGATCTGGTCCGCGCGAAGTTCGGAACCGATGAGGTTGTCGACAGGCTTGCTTTCGCCAGTGGGGCGCCGGCCGGCTTCACCACGGCCATCGAAGACGGCTTGCACGCGATTACGCGGCTCGCCGGCGGAAGGATCGAGATGGTTGACGCGAACCTCAAGATCGACGGCGACGCATACAATCCCGCCGCTGCCGAGCAGATTGCCGGGGCCCTGGAGGAAGGCAAGCCGGAGAGCTTCACGGTGGCCGCGAACATCGGTGTCCGCCAGACCGGGCAGCCGGCAACCATTGCCCATTGCCGCGACCTGCTCGTCGCCGAGCTGCAGCGGGGAAGGGTCGAGTTCCAGGGCGCCAAGGCCCAGATCGCGGACGACAGTTACGGGCTCCTCGATCGCGTCGCGGCGACCCTGGTGCGCTGTCCGGAGGCCAGGGTCGAGATCGGCGCGCACACCGATGCCGAGGGATCGGCGGCGCGCAATCGCGACCTCACGCAAACGCGCGCCGAGGCGATCGTCGACTACCTCGTCGATGCCGGCGTCATGCGCGAGCAACTGACCCCGGTGGGCTACGGCGAGACCAGGCCGGTGGCGGACAACAACACGCCGGCTGGGCGGTCGCAGAATCGGCGGATCGAGTTTACGATGGCGATGCCCGACCAGGCTCCGGCTGCACCGGCGGGCGGTGGCTGACATGCTCTTTCTTATCGAGGCTTACTGGCCGTTTCTCGTCGTCGCCCTCCTGATCGGGGCGGCTACCGGCTGGTGGTATCAGGACCCGAGGAGCGGCGAAGACGTGACCGGCTGGCTCGAGCGCGGACGCGACGAGCCGTGATCTGGCATTTCTTCGAGATATGGGCGCTGGTCCTGGGCTCCTTCGTGTTGGGGAGCCTGATCGGCGCCGTCGGTTACGCCGGACTGGCGCGCACGTCCCTGTCCCCGCTGCAGGGGGCGCTCGCCGATCGCGTCGGCGATATGATCGACGGAGTCCGGACGCGCTTCGGGACGGGTCCGGTGTGGCGTCCCAAGGTCCGCCGCAATCGCATTCGTCCCTCGATTCAGGCCCGTCTCGCCACCGTGCCGGGCCCGTCCCGAACGCCTTCGGGCGATGCCCAGATCGAACTGCGGCGGGCGGCGCGGACGGGCGAGAATATCCTCGGACGGCCGTCGAACGGCGCCGGGACAGGCGATGCGCGTGAATTATTCGTGCCCGAGGACGACGCCGATCTGGTCGAGCGAATCGCAGCGGACCTGGCGGATTCGCTTGAGTTTGCTGATCCGGACGAGGGGCCTGCGATCACGCCGATGCGGCCGGTCGGCCTTTCCGCCCCGCGCGCCGGCGTCCCCGACGACCTCCAGCGCATCCGCGGCATCGGGCGGCGGAACGAGGAGCTGCTGAACAGCCTCGGCATCTTCCATTTCGGCCAGATTGCCGCCTGGACGCCCGGCGAAGCGCGCTGGGTCGGTGCCTATCTGGCGTTCCCCGAGCGCATCGAGCGCGACGACTGGGTGGGGCAGGCAACCGTGCTCGCGAGCGGTGGCGATACGGGCTACATCAAGGCCGAGCGCCGGAAAGCCCGCGACTACGACGACGACGGCTAGTCTCCGTCGGACGGCGATCCGTCGCCGTCCGGAGACCTGTCCAGGCTGTAGCGCGCCGGTTCGCGCGGAACGATCGCGTCGGCGGAAGGCCCGGCACCGTCGATCCCGGCAACGAAATCCGCGATCCTCGCGAGGAGAGGTGGCTGGCGCAGAAGCGGCGCGTGCCCGTGGCCCTCGATCGTGATCGACTCCATGCGTGGATGCGCCTCCGCCATGGCTTGCAGCGTCCCGGTCGACAGCAGATCCGAGCGTTCGCCGCGGATCGCAAGCACCGGTATTGCAGCGAGACTGCGGAAGGGATCCCAAAGGCTCGGTGCCGCGCGATCGAAATCGATCGCATCCAGGGTTCGCGCCAGAGCCGGGTCGTAGTCCGAGACGGGCTTTCCATCCTTCTCCGCCCAGGTCATTCGGGCGTAGGCATGCCACGCGTCATCATCGAGGGCCGGGAATTGGACCCCATGCAAGCGCTTCAGAATCTGGACGGCGTCCGACCGGTCGTCCGGCAGCGGCGTCACGCCAACATAGGACTTGATGCGCGCCAGGCCCAACGGCTCGAGCACCGCGCCGACGTCGTTGAGGACAACGCCGGCGAGCGCATTCGGCCGTGCAACGCCCATCAGCATCGCGATGATCCCGCCGCGCGAAGTCCCGACGATAACGGCCCGGGCAATGCCGAGGGCAGCCATGCCGTCGAAGACGTCGGTCATCTCGGTGAGAGGCTTGTAGTTATCGGGGTTTTCGTCCCATTCGGACATGCCGCGGCCGCGCAGGTCGAAGGCAACGACGCGGCGCGGGCGATCCGGATGCGCGGAGAGGAAGCGGGCGAGGACGTCGAAGTCGCGCGCCGTTCGTGTCAAACCCGGCAAGCAGACGACCGGGAGGAACGGCGAGACAGCGTCGCCGTACTCGCGAACATGGAGGCGCAATCCGTCGGTGCTGCGAAAGAAGAAGTCGCGCGGCCCGGCGGAAGGTGCAGCGACCGTTGGCGCATGTGGCGAAGCAGCAGCGACTGTTGCGGACTTGCGTGCCAATGAAAGCCCCCGCCCGATCGCCGCGTCCCTAGTCGGTCGCCACGATCTTGCCCCGCTTCAGATCGGCGTCGATGGTGAGCGCCGAAGATCCGAGACGCGCCCGATAGACCTGAAGGTTCTCCATGATCCGCTGGACGTAGTTCCGCGTCTCGGTGAACGGTATCAGTTCGATCCAGTTCACGACGTCCGTCTTCGGATCGCGAGGGTCGCCGTGGGTTTTGGTCCAGTCGAGGATACGGCTCTTGCCGGCATTGTACGAGGCAAAAGTCATGACATAGGAGCCGCCGAAATCGTCGAACAGGGTTCCGAGGTGGGCGGCGCCGAGGGTCGCGTTGTAGGCGGCATCCTGCGTCAGGCGGGCCTTCGAGTAGGGGAGGCCGACGGCGGTTGCGGTTTGCTTGGCGGTCGCCGGCATCAATTGCAGCAGGCCCAGGGCGCCGGCGCTGCTGACCGCTTCCTGGTTGAACGCGCTTTCCTGGCGGGCGATGGCGTACACGACCGGCTTTTCGACGGGGTCGGTCTTCGCCGAAAGCGGGATGGCCGAGGTCGGAAAAGCGAGAGTCTCCACCGGCAAGCCCCGGGACAGGGCAACCTTGCCGACCTGCAACGCGATCTGGTGTTCGCCGTTTGCGTCGGCCATCGCGCAAAGCAGTGCGACCTCGGCGGGATCGTCCAGGGTTTCGGCGAGCGCCCGATAGAAGATGTCCACCCGGTCGTCGTGGTGGGCCGCCGTCAGATGGGCGATCACCTGCACGAGCTCGCGGGCCGCGAAACGGGCCCGAACGTCCGCCGTCGCGGCAGGCGGCGCGCTGAGACGCAACTGTCTGATGCCCAGCCGCGACAGCGCAAGCTGACCGTAGAAGGTCGTGGGATAGGTGGCGGCCTGCTTGAATTGCGACGTCGCCTCGGCGGTGTTTCCAGCGGCAGCGGCGGCGCGGCCAAGCCAGTACTCCGCCCGGGACTGGCTGAGGGGCAGCGTCGAGACCGCCTCGATTGCGAGGAAATGGCTCTTGGCCCTCGCGGGATCGCGCAGGAACTCGAGGGCATACCAGCCGGCATGGAACTCGGCCTCGGCACGCAGCGAAGTCGACTCGCCGGCGGCGCCGGCGACCAGCTTGTAGGCGGTCTTCGCGTCGCCCTTGTCTATGAGCCCGCGCGAGATCACCCGTCGCTCGACCCACCACGCGTCGGGGTCGACCAGCACCTTGGGGTCGCGCGGCGCCGACAGCATCAGGGAGGCCGCCGCGTCGAGCTTGTCGGCGCGCCGCAGAGACTGGATGCGCGAATAGATGTAGAGCGGATCTTTCTGTAGCGCCTTGGGAACGTTGGCCAATGCCTTTTCGGCGTTGCGCGAGTGCTTGATCACCGCGATGACGCCGGCGGCGAGCAGGCGCTGATCCTTGCCGAGCACCGCGGCTTCACGCAGCGCGGGAACGGTCTGCTCATCGTAAAGCAGCCTGTCCATCCGCGCCTTGTGGTCGGCCGCCGTGATAAGGCTGCCGAACGTCGAGCGGATCGTTGCCTCGACCTGATCGGTAAACTTGGCGGTTCGCCAGTAGGTCCGGATGAGCGCCGCCGCATCATCCTTTCGGCCGGCCTCGAGATAGGCCTTGCCGAGGAGGATCACGCCTTCCGGCGAAATGGGCGTCTTGTCGCCCAGGGCCTTGATCACGGCCTGAGCGCCGACGTTCTCGTGCGCCAGCGCCTGCTCATAGCGCACCCGCAGGAGCGTCTGACCCGGCCAATCGGAGAGGCGTCTGGCGACATCGGCTATCCGTGAGGACGGAACACCGGCATAGCCGCCGGTTGCCACCAGCCAATCGATGATCTTGATGTCGACGCGATCGGGGAGGGCGTAGGCTGCGAGCGTTGCCGCGGCCGGATCACCGCTATCCAGAAACTGCAAGGCAATGGTGAAGCCCGCGCTCGACACGCGCGATTGCGGGAAGGTCGGCGGAACCACCGGCCGCGTTGCCGGGGGCGGGAAAGTGCGTGGCGCCGCGACCTCTGGTGCATCCGAGTCCCCGGCCTTGGTGCCGCTCGGGTCGTCGTCGGCGGAATTGATGACGGAGGCGATCGGGTCCTTGGTCGCGACAGGCTTGACCACGGGAGCGGGTTTGCCCGCCGCAAGACTGGCTGGCGCGGGAGGCTTTTTGCCGGCAGCAAATCCTGGCAGGGCGAAGCAGGTCAGGCACGCGACGGCCAACGCTAATCCGGGACGACGCGATCTTGCCGTCCTCCAGGTCGCCGTGCTGCTTCGCTCGATCATCCGTTTCCGTTCTGCGCCGGCCACGCCGAATTCATCTGAGACCCGATCCGGGAACTCGACCCCGGCATATGGATAGAGGTCGGACCCTAGTCCAAGCATGGTGAACGTTTGCTTGACGCTCGAACAGCCGAGAGACGTCCTTGCTCGCCTGCCTACGCGGGACTATGGTCGCGCCCCAAGTAAAACCGCCAAAATCGGGCGGGGATAAGGCCATGAACATGTTGAAGGGGTCGATTTCCGCACTGGTGACGCCAATCCGCAACGGGCGGCTGGATGAGGATGCCTTTCGCGCCTTCGTCGACTGGCAGATCACCGAGGGCAGCCACGGGCTGGTGCCGGTGGGCACGACGGGCGAGAGCCCGACGCTCAGTCATGACGAGCACAAGCGCGTCGTGGACGTCTGTGTCGAAGTGGCCAAGGGTCGCGTGCCGGTGGTGGCCGGTGCCGGCTCCAACAACACCGCCGAAGCCATCGACCTCGCGCGCCATGCCGAGAAGGCGGGCGCCGATGCCGTGCTGGTAGTCACGCCTTACTACAACAAGCCCAACCAGGAGGGGCTCTACCAGCACTACAAGGCGATGAACGACGCCATCGGCATTCCGATCGTGATCTACAACATTCCGCCGCGCTCGGTGATCGACATGAGCGTCGAGACCATGGCCCGGCTCTTCGAGCTGAAGAACATCGTCGGGGTCAAGGACGCTACCGGCAAGATCGATCGCATCAGCCAGCAGCGCCACGCCATGGGGCCGGATTTCGTCCAGCTCTCCGGCGATGACTCCACGGCGTTGGCGGTGATGGCGCATGGCGGGCATGGCTGCATCTCGGTGACATCGAACGTGGCGCCGAAGCTGCTGTCGGAATTCCAGACCGCTTGCATGGCTGGCGACTACAAGAAGGCGCTCACCTACCAGGATCGGCTGATGCCCCTGCATCAGGCATTGTTCATCGAGCCCAACCCTGCCGGCGTGAAATATGCGCTTTCGGTCATCGGGCGGATGACCGACGACATGCGCCTGCCGATGGTCAAGGTCACGGCGCCGACGCAAAAGCAGATCCGCTCGGCGATGGTGCACGCCGGACTGATCAACTAGCCGCCAATGCCCGCAAAAAATGACAACCCCGCGAACCGCATCGCGGCCGCGAACCGCCGCGCGCGCTTCAATTACGAAATCGGCCAGACCTATGAGGCCGGCGTCGCACTGACCGGCACCGAGGTCAAATCGCTCCGCGAAGGCCGCAGCAGTATTGCCGATGCCTACGCCGGCGCGCGCGGCGAGGAGCTTTGGCTCTACAACGCCTACATTCCGGAATACCTTCAGGCCAATCGCTTCAACCACGAAACCCGGCGCCCGCGGAAGCTGCTCCTGCACAAGCGCGAGATCGCTCGCCTGATGTCCGCCGTCGACCGCGAGGGGATGACCCTCGTGCCGTTGAAGATCTACTTCAACGATCGTGGCCGCGCGAAGGTTGAACTGGCGGTGGCGCGGGGCAAGAAGCTTCACGACAAGCGCGAGACCGAGAAACGCCGCAGTTGGGACAAGGAGAAGGGACGCCTGCTCAGGGACAAGGGGTAATGCCGCCGGTTTCCGTAACCCGTCTGCGAGTGCGCTCCTGGCGCTTCATGCCGCGCTTTTTTCTCGGCGCGGCGCGTTCGGCTCGCCAGGCCGGGCAGGTGCCGGGAAACCTGGCCGTCGCGTTCCTTCGCGACCGGAAGCTCACGTTCTGG
Organism: Hyphomicrobiales bacterium; assembly: GCA_038323025.1. Lineage (GTDB taxonomy): Bacteria > Pseudomonadota > Alphaproteobacteria > Rhizobiales > Kaistiaceae > JAFKKF01. Next base: position 6,627 of record JBBQGL010000066.1, on the reverse strand, counting down.
ACCGGTACTGCCTGGACCGACGAAGCGTCCATGAAGGCGTTCGTGCTGTCGGGCCCGCATCGCGCCGTGATGCGCAACCTTCTCGACTGGTGTGACGAGGCGTCGCTAGTCCACTGGCTCCAGGAGACCAACGTCGTGCCGGCCTGGCCGGAAGCGCATCGTCGCCTGTCCGCCGAGGGCCGGCCGTCAAAGGTGCGCAACCCGTCCGAGGCCCATCGCGAGTTCCGCATCGTTCCGCCGGTGGTGACGCCGGGCCGGCAGGCGCGCCTGAAGTAGCGGCGCGCGCCGCTTCCCCTCGTCAGGTCGAGCGCTGAATCGTATCATGATCGAAAACGGGGAGGGAGATCGTGAGTTTCCTCAGCACGCTTGTCGGTTCGTTCTCGCAAGGGGCAGCCGACAATCCGACGGTGGCCATGATCGAGGCGGCTTTTCGCCATCACGGCATCGACGCGCGCTACATCAATTGCGAGGTGCCCCCGGAGAAGCTTGGCGATGCGGTGAAAGGCGCACGCGCCATGGGCTGGGTCGGGTTCAACTGCTCGATCCCGCACAAGGTCACCGTCATCCAGCATCTCGACGGGCTCGGCGAATCCGCGGAGATCATGGGCGCGGTGAATTGCGCGGTGCGCCGCGGCGACAAGTTCATCGGTGAGAACACGGACGGCAAAGGCTTCCTCAAGTCGCTGATGGAAGTCGTCGACCCGAAGGGGAAGCGGGTGGTCATGTTCGGCGCGGGTGGTGCGGCGCGCGCGATCGGCGTGGAGGTTGCGCTGGCAGGCGCGACGGAGATCACCGTCGTCAACCGCAGCCAGGCCCGTGGCGAGCCCCTGGTCGCACTCCTCAACGAACGGACCCCCGCCCGATCCAGTCTCGCCGCGTGGACACCGAAATATCCCATTCCGGCGGGCACCGATATCGTAGTCAACGCTACTTCGATCGGGCTCTACCCGGACCTCGACGCGCGGCTCGACATCGAAATGGGATCGCTGAAGCCGGGAATGGTCGTGGCAGACGTCATCGTCAATCCGCCCCGCACGATGTTGGTCCGGGAGGCTGCGGCGCGCGGATGCAAGGCGTTCGACGGCCTCGGGATGCTGATCAATCAGGGTGTCATCGGCATCAAATACTGGACCGGCGTCGATGCCGATGCCGCGGTGATGCGGCGGAAACTCGAAGAGATATTTGGCGGGTCTTAGTCGATCGCGGCCTCGGCGTCGGCCGCCGAGATCCCCAGCGCCTCCAGGCCGTCCTCAAGGTGGTCGGCGAGATGCGGCATGCCGAGAAGGTAGCGTTCTGTCCGCGTCGTGCGCTCGGAGCGCGCCGTGGCGATGGCGTCGTTCCACTCATCGGCGGTGTAGGTGCCTCGACCAATCCAGGCCAGCGCCACCAGGTTGGCTTCCTCGTCCTCGTTCATCGCCTGAAAGAAGCCGGTGAGTTCGCGCACGGTCTCATCGTCGTTCGTGTTCTCGAGAACCGAGGTGCCTTGTTCATCCGAGGTTTCCGTATCGCCTTCGTCGAAAGAGGAGACCTTGGACTCGTATTCACGCGCCTTGAGGATGACCCAGGCGACCTTCTCGGTCGAAATGTCTAGTTCGGGCATGCGCGTTCTCCGGATTTCGCGATGCGTAACCAACGGTCAGCGCGGGGGAAGGTTGCCGAGGTCCTTGCGAACGGCAGCGAATACCTCGCGGAACATGTCTTCCGTCAGAACGCCGGTGTTCGTGTTGTAGCGCGAGCAGTGGTAGCTGTCGCTAAGCGTTATACCGGGACGCACGGCGTGGCGGGCGGCGTGACCGAACGGGAACGCCGACCGTCGGAGGCCCAGAGCCACGATGACGCTCTCATGCGCGATCCGGCCGAGGGCAACAATGGCCGAAAGCCGGGGCATGGCCGCGATCGTGCCGATCAGGAACTGGCGGCAGGTGTTGATCTCGACCGGCAGGGGTTTGTTCTCCGGCGGCACGCAACGGACGGCATTGGCAATCGCCGCGTCGACGAGGACGAGGCCGTCGTCGGGTCGCGCTTCGTACGTGCCGCCGGCGAAACCGAAATCGATCAGGGTTCGGTACAGCAGGTCACCGGCGTAGTCGCCGGTGAAGGGACGCCCGGTCCGGTTGGCGCCGCGCAGGCCAGGGGCAAGGCCGACAATCAACAGGCGGGCGTCGAGACCGCCGAAATTGGGAACGGGAGCGTTATGCCATCCCGGCTCGGCCCGCCGCCATTCCTCGCGGAAAGCCACGAGCCGCGGGCAAAACGGGCAGTCGCGCTCGGGCTCGGGCGCCTCGATGACGAGGCTCCGGTTCGCCACGGGAAAGCGCTTCGCACTCAGACGGTTTCGTCTTCGTCGAACTCGTTGTCGAACGTCTCGGCTTGCACGCGCTCCACCTGACGCTGGGGGCGATCGCCCGGGTCGCGGCCGACCTTCGACTGCAGCGACATCAGATCGACGAAATGATCGGCCTGGCGGCGGAGCTCATCGGCGATCATGGGCGGCTGCGAGGACAGTGTCGAAATGACGGTGACCTTGCGGCCTTTACGCTGGACGGCCTCCACCAGGGACCGGAAGTCGCCGTCACCGGAGAAGAGGACGAGGTGATCAATGTGCTCGGCCATCTCCATGACATGAACCGCGAGCTCTATGTCCATGTTTCCCTTGATCTTTCTCCGACCGGCCGCGTCAACGAACTCCTTGGTGGGCTTGGTGACCACCGTGTAGCCGTTATAGTCGAGCCAATCGATCAAGGGCCGGATCGATGAATATTCCTGGTCTTCCGCGAGCGCGGTGTAGTAGTAAGCGCGGAGCAGGTAGCCTTTGGTCGAGAATTCGGCGAGGAGGCGCTTGTAATCGATGTCGAAGTTCAGAGATTTGGCAGTCGCGTAGAGATTGGCTCCGTCGATGAAGAGGGCGATCTTTTCTCTGGGGTCAAACATGCTTTTGATCCATCCGTGAAGTTCAAATTGGTACCGCCGGCAGCAAGCCGGCTCCGGCGTTCAAGCCGGTTCTTCCACGCCTATTCGGCGAAAAATCCGCCGGGCCTCTGACTTATGCTTTCACCGGCCGGCCGGGCCGCGATCTTCTGAAAAACAAGAATATTGCATATAACGCCAGTACCTTGCCGGTCCAGAGGCTTGCGGATCAACTTCCGTCGACTGCCGGAGGCGGGCGGATTTTCTTGCATTCCAGCCCTTCGGGGCCTATATGCGGCCCGCCTTTCCCTGCCGAAATGACCGAGGAGACGATAGATGGCGCGAGTAACCGTTGAGGATTGCGTCGACAAGGTCGAGAATCGCTTCGAATTGGTGCTTCTCGCCGGCCATCGCGCGCGCATGATTTCGAGCGGTTCGCCCCTCACGGTTGATCGCGACAATGACAAGAACCCGGTCGTCGCGCTCCGTGAAATCGCCGACCAGACGGTTCAGCCGGACGATCTCAAGGAAGATCTGATCCATTCGTTGCAGAAATACGTCGAAGTCGACGAGCCGGAAGCCGAGCCGGTGCCGATGATCGCCTCTTCGAGCACTCCGGCAACCGGCGATGCCGGTGACGTCGCCTTTGACCGCATGTCCGAGGAAGAGCTCCTGCGCGGCCTTGAAAGCATGGTCCCGCCGGACAAGAACGACGATTTCTAAAGGCTCACCGCGGATTTCCACCGCTCTTTTAAAGTTTAGCGATACTATATGAGGAGTTAGGCCGGTCCCGTCGCTGTCGCGTCGGGGCCGCGGCGTTGGACGTTCGCGCCATGATGCGCCAGTACGAGTTGGTCGAGCGGATAACGCGCTATAACCCAGGCGCGGACGAGAATCTGCTCAACAAGGCTTACGTCTATGCCATGCAGAAGCATGGCACGCAGCAGCGCGCCAACGGCGATCCGTATTTCTCCCATCCGCTCGAAGTTGCGGGAATCCTCACCGATCTGAAGCTCGACGATGCGACCATAGCGGTCGCGTTACTCCACGATACGATCGAGGACACCGACGCCACCCGGGCCGAGATCGACGGCATGTTCGGCGAGGATATCGGCCGGCTGGTCGAGGGTCTCACCAAGATCTCCAAGCTCGACCTCGTGTCGAAGAAGGCGGCGCAGGGCGAGAACCTCCGCAAGCTCCTCCTCGCCATCTCGGAGGACGTGCGCGTCCTTCTGGTCAAGCTCGCCGACCGCCTCCACAACATGCGCACGCTCGAGCACATGCCCGCCGAGGCCCGTGCCCGCATCGCCGAGGAGACCCTGGAGATATACGCACCGCTCGCCGGCCGCATGGGCATGCACGACATGCGCGAGGAGATGGAGGAACTGGCCTTCCGGACCGTCAATCCGGAAGCCTGTGCCACCATCGTCCAGCGGCTTGGCGAACTGCGTGGGCGCAACCGCCAGGTGATCGAGGGCATCGAGAAGGAGCTGAGCGAACGCTTCGGAAAGATGGGTCTTTCGAGCACCGTCTCCAGCCGCGAGAAACAACCCTATTCGATCTTCCGCAAGATGGAGCGGAAGGCGGTGAGCTTCGAGCAGCTCTCCGACATCCTCGCTTTCCGCGTCATCGTCGGCACAGTGGCGGATTGCTACGCGGCGCTCGGGATCGTCCATACCACTTGGGCAAGCGTGCCCGGGCGCTTCAAGGACTACATCTCGACGCCCAAGCAGAACGACTACCGCTCGATTCACACGACGGTTATCGGACCCGGCAGCCAGCGGGTCGAATTGCAGATCCGCACCGAGGCGATGCATCGGGTCGCCGAGTACGGCATCGCCGCCCATGCGCTCTACAAGGACGGAGTCGGACCGGCGAAAAAGGCGAACGGCGCCAATGGTGCCGGCAACGGCGCGCACGGCCCAGAAACCACGCGGCCGTCGGGCTTTAATGACGAGATCCGGGCCTATGAGTGGCTCCGGCGGACGATCGAGATGCTCGCCGAGGGCGACACGCCCGAGGAGTTTCTCGAACACACCAAGCTGGAGCTGTTCCAGGACCAGGTCTTCTGCTTCACGCCGAAGGGCAGGCTGATCGCGCTCCCCCGCGGCGCCACGCCGGTCGACTTCGCCTATGCGGTTCACACCGACATCGGCGACACCACGGTGGGCGTGCGGATCAACGGCCGCAACATGCCGGTGATGAGCGAACTGCATAACGGCGACGAGGTTGAGATTATCTGCTCCAAGGGCCAGGTGCCGCCGGCGGCGTGGGAATCGATGGTGGCGACGGGAAAGGCCCGCTCGGCGATTCGGCGGGCCTCACGCTCCGCCGTCCGCAAGCAATATGCGGGACTGGGCCGCCGGATACTCGAGCGCTCGTTCCAGCGCGCCCAGCGCTCGTATTCGGAAGCGATCCTTGCGCCGGTCGTGCCGCGCCTTGGCCAGAGCAACCTCGAGGACATGCTGGCCGCGGTCGGTCGCGGCGAAATCCCGTCACTGAACGTGCTGAAGGCGGTTTACCCGGATCACAGGGAAGAGAGGCCGGCGGCGCGCGCCAAACGGTCGAGCGAGGAGGGCTGGTTCGGGATGCGGCGCCGTTCGGGCCTCAAGTTCCGCGTGCCCGGCCTCTCGCGCCGATCGGTCCCAAGCGCCGACGACGACAAGGCCATTCCCATTCGTGGGTTGCACGGCGACATGCCTGTGCGCTTCGCCGAAGGCGGGGCAGTGCCGGGCGAGCGGATCGTCGGCATAACGACGCCGGGGGAGGGCATCACCCTCTATCCGATCCAGTCGCCCGCGCTGAAGGAGTTCGACGACGAGCCCGAGCGCTGGCTGGATGTGCGCTGGGATATCGACGAGGAGAAACACGAGCGATTTCCTGCGCGCATCGAGGTCACCGCCCTGAACGAGCCTGGCACGCTCGCCCAGATCGCGCAGGTGATCGCCGACAGCGACGCGAACATTTCGAACATTCACATGAAGAACGCGCCGGACTATTCCGTGATGACCATCGACCTCGAGGTCTTCGACGTGAAGCACCTGACCCGCCTGATCACCGAACTCCGCGCCCGGCCCGCGGTCAGCACGGCCTTGCGCGTCAATGCCTGACATGACCGAAGCCGAAGTGCTCGGGATCTTCCGCGAAGCGGGGGCGATCCTTGAGGGCCATTTTATCCTTAGTTCCGGCCTGCATAGCCCGGTCTTCCTGCAAAAGGCCCGGGTGTTCATGTATCCCGACAAGACCGAGCGGCTGTGCCGGGCCCTGGCCGCGAAGGTCAATGCTGCCGGTCTGGGGAAGATCGACCTGATCGTCTCGCCGGCGGTTGGGGGCATCGTCCCGGGTTATGAAACGGCCCGCCACCTCGGCATTCCGGCGGTTTGGGTCGAACGCGAGGATGGCAAGTTTCGCCTCCGTCGCTTCGAAATGCCGCGCGGCGCCCGCGTCCTCATTGTCGAAGACATCGTCACGACAGGGTTGTCCAGCCGTGAAACGATCGACTCGGTGAGGGCGCTTGGCGCGGTCGTGGTAGGCGAAGCATGCCTCATCGACCGTTCGGGCGGCGAGGCCGATGTCGGGGCGCCACTTATCGCGCTTGCGCGCTATCGCGTGCCGGCCTACAGGGCGGACGAAATCCCGCCTGAAATGGCTGCGATACCGGCGGTGAAACCCGGAAGTCGAGGACTGGCCTGACCGAATGCTGTTCCGCCGCCGAGACCC
>JBBQGL010000065.1:0-20033 GCA_038323025.1 Hyphomicrobiales bacterium | reverse complement strand
CCCTCTGATCGGACCGCCGCCCATGCGTCCTCTTCGCCTCATACCCGACGACACGAACCTGCCCTTCATGAAATGGGCGCGCATCCGCACGCCGATCTCGCTGGCGCTGATCATTCTGTCGTTCGTGCTGTTCTTCACCGTTGGCGTGAACGAGGGCATCGATTTCAAGGGCGGCACCGTTATCGAGGTGCGCAGTACCAGCGGCTCGGAAGCCGATGTCGCCGGCATCCGCTCGAAAGTCGACGCGCTCAATCTGGGCGACGTGCAGATACAGACGATCGGCGACGCGAAGAGCGTGCTGATCCGCGTCGCCACCCAGCCCGGCGGCGAGGCGGCGCAGCAGGAGGTCGTGCAGAAGGTCAAGGGCGCCCTGGGGACGGCGGCCTATGAGTTCGATCGCGTCGAAGTGGTCGGCCCGCGCGTCTCCGGCGAACTGGCGCAGACCGGCACGCTGGCGGTGATCTTCACCATCATCGGCATCATGCTCTACATCTGGTTCCGTTTCGAATGGCAGTTCGGCATCGCCGCCGTGGCGACGCTGGTCCACGACGCGATCCTGACCGTCGGCTTCTTCGCGCTCACCCAGATCGACTTCAACCTGCAGAGCATCGCGGCGATCCTGACCATCATCGGCTATTCGCTAAACGACACGGTCGTCATCTTCGACCGCATCCGCGAGATTCTGCGGCGCTACAAGCAGATGCCGGTGCGCGACGTGATCGACCTCGCCACCAACCAGACGCTTGCCCGCACGATCATGACCTCCCTGACGCTGCTGCTGGCGCTCGGCGCGCTATTCCTCTTCGGCGGCCCGGTCATCCGTTCCTTCACGGCCGCGATGATCTGGGGCATTTTCGTCGCTACCGCCTCCTCGATCTTCATCGGCGGCCCGATCCTCATCTACTTCAATATCCGGCCGAAGAACGTCGCGGCCGCGCCCGCCGGACCCGACCCCGACGCCGCCAAGGCCTGATGGCCGCCGGCCTCGTCGTCCGCGACGCCCACTTTCCCGGCAGGGCGCCGATCGAGGCCTATGGCAACGGCGGCTTCCGCTTCGCGGGGATGTCGCATCGCGGGTCGCTCCTTTGCCTGCCGAGCGGCATCTACGGCTGGAAGGAGGCGAGCGTCGATGAAGCCCGCCTCGCGCAGGTGTTCGCCGAGGCCGCCCAGATCGACGTCCTCATCGTTGGCACCGGCCCGTCGCTGGTACCCATTCCGCGCCTCTTACGGGAGAAGTTCCGGGAGGCGAAGATCATCGCGGAACCCATGTCGACAGGAGCTGCCGTGCGGACATTCAACGTGCTCCTCGCGGAGGAACGGGCGGTGGCGGCGGCGCTGATCGCGGTGGACTGATCGGCCGGGCGCGGCCATATCTCAACCCATGAATTCCGCCGCCGAATGTGCCGCGATCGTTCGCGACCGCGACCGCGACCGCTATCTGGCCGACCTGTTTGCGCCCGAGGCGGCGCGCGCGCACCTCTTCGCCATTCATGCTTTCAACGCGGAAATCACGGCGATTGCGGATCGCGTCAGCGAGCCGACGCTGGGTGAGATCCGCCTCAACTGGTGGCGCGAGGCAATCGCCGATGGCGGTGCCGGTCAACCGGTGGCGACCGCCCTTGCGGAAACGATCCGGCAATACCGGCTGCCGGTTTCGGCGTTCGACAACCTGCTGACGGCGCGGGTTTTCGACCTCTACGCCGATCCGATGCCAACCCTCAACGACCTTGAGGGCTATGCCGGGGAGACGTCATCGGCGCTTATGCAGATGGCCGCCATTGTGCTCGCCGGCGGGTCCGACCCGGGAACGGCCGAGCTGTCCGGGCGCGCCGGCGTGGCCCATGCGCTGAGCGGGTTGATGCGCGCCTTGCCGTTCCACGCCGCACGGCGGAAGAGCTACTTGCCCGCTGACATGGCGGCGGCACACGGCCTCAATATCGAGGAGATGTTTGCCGGGCGGGCGACGCCGGCGCTCGCGTCGCTGCTGGCAGAACTGCGGGCTATCGCCAGGAAACACCTGGCTGCCGCCCGTGTCGCGCTGCGTTCGCTTGAGCCGGCGCTTTTACCGGCCTTCCTGCCGCTGGCCCTGGTCGAGCCGCATCTCCGGCAGACGGAGAAGCCCGGTTTCGACCCACTGAAGAACCCGGCGGAGATCGCCCCCTGGCGAAAGCAATGGCTGCTGTGGAGGGCGGCGCGCCGAGGACTGGCCTGACGCGGAGCTACTCCGCCGCCTCGGCCTTCGTCCTTCCCAGCCATGCATCGATATCCGCCATCGCCCGCGCGGTGAGGGCGCGCTTCTTGGCCTGGCCGCGCTCCAGGCTGGACAGGCGCTTGCCCGGAACCCGCACGATCTCCATCGGCGGGAAGAGGCCGAAATTGACGTTCATCGGCTGGAACGAGCGCTTGCCGGGCTCATCGGCCGAGAGGTGGCCGCCAGTGATGTGTCCGAGGATAGCGCCGAAGGCCGTGGTGAGCGGCGGCGGCACCGGCACCTCGCCGAGGCGCTCGGCGGCGGCGAACTTCCCGGCGAGCAGTCCGATGGCGGCGGATTCCACATAGCCCTCGCATCCGGTGATCTGGCCGGCGAAGCGCAGCCGCGGCATAGCCTTCAGGCGGAGCGTTCCGTCGAGCAGTTTCGGCGCATTGAGGAAGGTGTTGCGGTGCAGTCCGCCAAGCCGGGCGAACTGGGCGTCGCGCAGGCCGGGGATCATGCGGAAGATATCCGCCTGGACCGCGTAGCGGAGCTTGGTCTGGAAGCCGACGATATTGAACAGCGTACCCAGCGCATTGTCCTGGCGGAGCTGGACCACGGCGTGCGGCTTTTCCCCGGGCCGGTGCGGGTTGGTCAGCCCGACCGGCTTCATCGGGCCGTGGCGAAGCGTCTCGCGCCCGCGTTCGGCCATCACCTCGATCGGCAGACAGCCGTCGAAGTAGGGGACCTTCTCCCATTCGTGGTGCTGGTGCTTCTCCCCGGCGAGCAGGACGTCGACGAACGCCTCGTACTCCTCCTTGTTCATGGGGCAGTTGATGTAGTCCGCACCGGTGCCGCCTGGGCCGGCCTTGTCGTAGCGCGACTGGAACCAGGCGATGGCCATGTCGATGCTGTCGAAATGGACGATCGGCGCGATGGCGTCGAAGAAGGCGAGCGCATCCTCTCCCGTCAATCCGCGGATCGCTTCGGCCAGCGCCGCGGAGGTGAGGGGACCGGTGGCCACGATGACGCTGTCCCAGTCGGCGGGTGGAAGCCCGGCGACCTCGCCGCGTTCGATTGTGACGAGGGGGTGTGCGGCGAGGGCTGCGGTTACCGCGTCGGCGAAGCCCTCGCGATCCACCGCCAGTGCCCCGCCCGCCGGGACCTGATGCGAATCGCCCTCGCGCATGATGAGCGAGCCGGCCCGGCGCAGCTCTTCATGGAGAAGCCCGACGGCATTGAGATCGCGGTCGTCGGACCGGAAGGAGTTGGAGCACACCAGCTCGGCCAGCCGGTCGGTCTTGTGCGCCTCGGTGGTTCGCTCGGGACGCATTTCATGAAGGATTACGGGCAAACCGCGGCTGGCGATCTGCCAGGTGGCCTCCGAGCCGGCGAGCCCGCCGCCGATGACGTGGATTGGCTTCATGGCGCGGACCGTAGGGCCGGCGCAGCTCGGCTTCAACCCGACAAAAGAAAACGCCCGCCGGGAATGAAGCGGCGGGCGTTTTCGAAGAAGGTGGGCGCCGGACCTCTGGGAGGAGGGAGACCGGCGCCCTTATCGTCAGGAGCGCGGGAGGAGGTGCGCTCCGGGCGAATTCGTTAGGCGGCGACCGACTGGCGGGCGATGGCCGGGATGTCGACCCGGCTGATGCCGAGGTCGTCCAGCTCGCGCTGCGTGAGCCGCATGAGTTCGTTGTAGGTGTCCCGGTACTTCCGCCAGCTGCGGTAAGTCCTGACCAACTTGTTGTTCATGGTAGTCCTGCCTTTCTGAATTCCGTGCCCGAAGGGTGGAGGCCATCGGACGAACAGGAAGGTAGTTGCATAGCTCATGGATGTGGAGACACGATTGCGCATGGCTGAGCTGCGCATGGTGCAGAGCAACAAATAGTGGCGGTTTGTGCTGCAATGCGGCAATTCAGTGACGGTTTGTTAACCAGTCCTGTCGATCACCGCGCGTAGAAAGGCCCTCAGGATAGCTTTCTGGCCTTTGCCGATCTTCTGAGTTGCTTCGTCAAGGTTGAACCAGACCGCCTGATCAACTTCGGGGAAGTCGCGAATCACTCCGGAGCCTCGCGGCCACTCCATCGCGAAGGTCGTGCTTCGGAACGCTCGAGGGTCAAAATCGCCCTCGACCGCATAGGCGACTACAATCTTGCCGCTAGGCTGGCGGAAGCGCCCAAGTTCCAGGAATTCCCCGTCCGGCAGCGTCCCGCCGGTTTCCTCGGCGAATTCGCGTTTGGCGGCGGCGAGCGGCTGCTCCTCGGCTTCGCAGGCACCCTTCGGGATCGACCAGGCGTCAAGGTCCTTGCGCGTCCAGTAGGGCCCCCCCGGGTGGACGAGCAGCACCTCCGGTCCAGCTTCGCGCCTCCGGAAGAGGAGGATCCCGGCGCTGACCGGAGCGAGCATTCAGGCCTTCAGCATCCATTCGTGGGCGGGGTCGTTGTGGAACCGCCATTGGCGGCGCGGGCCGGCCATGACGTTCAGGTAGTAGAGGTCGTACCCATGCAGCGCCGCGCACGGATGGTATCCGCGTGGGACGAGGGTGACGTCTCCGTCCTCGATGGTCATGCTTACGTCCAGCGAGCGGTCATCGGTGTAGATGCGCTGGAAGCCGAACCCCTGACGCGGATTGAGCCGGTGATAGTAGACCTCCTCCAGCCGGGTTTCTTCCGGAAAGGCATCGCGGTCGTGCTTGTGCGGCGGGTAGCTGGAGGCGTTGCCGGCCGGCGTGATCACTTCGACCACAAGCAGGCTGTCGGCGGGGTCCGACTCCTTGATTATGTCGGTGACGTAGCGGACGTTGTTGCCCTTGCCGCGGGTGATGACCTGATGGCTGTCCGGCCCGATCAAGCGGGGAGGGCGGCTATTGCCGCTGCCGGGAGCCGAGCATGCCGCGAACTCGAGGTCGGTCTCGGCACGGATGCGCCAGCTCGATCCGGCGGGGACATAGAGCGAATGCGGCTTTCCCGAAAACGGGTCTGCCCGTTCGCCGAGGCTGCCAAAGTCCGTTCCCGCAACTTCAGCCTTGCCGCGCCCGCCGATAAACACCAGGCAGCGCTCGCTGTGTCCGGTTTCCGCCGCGGCCGTCTCGCCGGCGGCAAGCCGGTAGAGATCGAAACCGACATATTCCCAGTTGGCGCTCTCGGGCGTGACGCTGACGACCCGATGCTCACGGTCGGGGGCATGCTGGCGGAGGTGGAGACGGGACATTGCTTCTCGTTCTAGCTCAGCTCACCGGATCGGTCACGCGGCGCGCGCGCCGCGGGCCTTTTGCCAGGCCGTGGTCAGGCGGGCAAAGCGTGCGGCCATGTCCGCAATGGCGACGCGGTCGTCGATGGCGCCGGTCAGCCACTTCTCTGCGGCATCGTTGAAGATCGTTCGACCGACGGCGAAACCCTTGACGACAGGGACGCCGGCACAGGCGGAGAACGCCGCAACCAGCTCTTCCTCCCGCGCTTCGAGGCCCAGGAGGACCACGCCGCGGCACCAGGGATCGCTGGTCGTGATCGCGGTCTCCACCGCTTTCCACGCAGCGGGCGACGGCTGCGGCTCGAGCTTCCACCAGTCCGGCTTGATGCCGGCCGCGTAGAGGCTCGCGATCGCCTCCGCTGTCGTGCCGTCGCCAAGCTTCCCGTGGCGGCTGGCGATGATCTCGACCAGCAGTTCGAGGCTGTTGCGGCGCGCGGCATCGTAGAGCGTACGCAGCGTCGCGGTCTGCTCTTCCTTGAGGGCGGGGTCGTCGTCGGGATGGAAGAAGGCGAGGCACTTGACCGTATGGGTGACTGGCCACTCGGCGAGGCGCCCGCCGATGTCGCCGCCAAACTCGAAGCGGACCGGCCGCGAGCCGGGCTGCTCTACGGGACGCCCGATCCACAGAGGGTGTTTGGCCGCGGCGAAGATCGCCTGGCGCCCATAGGTATCGTCGAGCAGCACGCCATATCCCGGCCGCCCTCCGGCAACCTCGGTCGCGGCGGCGAGCGCCAGCATCTTGAATGCCCTGATCTTCTCGCGCGGCGCGCCGACGCGGTCCGCGAGGGCTTCCAGCTGGGCACGATGATCGATGGCGAGGGCCATCAGTTCGGGCGGCTGCGCACGCCGCGTGGTGGCCCAATGAATGTGGTTGAGCATCTCGTCGCGACGGAGCGCGTGATGGCTGCTGCCATGGGCGAGGAAGTACGACAGCTCGTCCCACGTCGGATATTCGGGGGAACAGAGCAGGCGGGACACGGCAAAGGCTCCGCAGGCATTGGCCCACGTGGCGCATGTGCCGAGCGGCTCGTCGCGCAGCCAGCCGCGCAGGAAGCCGGCCATGAAGGCATCGCCGGCGCCCAGCACGTTGAACACCTCGACCGGGAAGCCCTTGCCGACGATGCCGTCCTCGAGGTCGTCGGGGATGGCCCCCTCGAAGACAATGCAGCCCATCGGCCCGCGCTTCAGCACGATCGTTCCTCGGGAAGCCGCGCGGATGCGCCTCAACGCCCCGAGCAGGTCGTCGCCGCCGCCGGCGATCATCACCTCCTCCTCGGTTCCGACGATCAGGTCGCAGTCGGCAAGGACGGTCTTCAATTGCTCGGAAACGCGCTCGGAGCGGATGTAGCGCTCCTCGCCGGCGTCGTGCCCCGCCAGACCCCAGAGGTTAGGACGGTAGTCGATGTCGAAGACGACCTTCCGGCCGGCGGCGCGCGCGAGCCGGATCGCCTTGCGCTGGGCCGAATCGGTGTTGGGCTTGGAGAAATGCGTGCCCGTGACCAGCACCGCTTTCGCCGAGGCGATGAAACCTTCGTCGATGTCGGCTTCGGTCAGCGCCATGTCGGCGCAGTTCTCGCGATAGAAGATGAGCGGGAACGTCCTGTCGTTCTCGACGGAGAGGAGAACGAGCGCCGTGAGGCGCTGGGGATCCGTCTTTACGCCCGCCACTACGACGTTCTCGCGGATGAGCTGCTCGCGAATGAAGCGGCCCATCTGCTCGTTGCCGACACCGGTGATCACCGCCGACTTCAGGCCCAGCCGCGCGGCGCCGATGGCGATGTTGGTCGGGCATCCGCCGACCGACTTGGCGAACGACGAAACGTCCTCCAGGCGCGAGCCGATCTGCTTTCCATAGAGGTCGACCGACGACCGTCCGATGGAGATAACGTCAAGGGTGGCGGCCGCCGGCGACATGGGCTTGTCTATCCTCGCGGGGTATGGTGGCGTCATGCCCGCCGCGCTTTACAACACATCAAACATACGTTCTAAAGCAGCGTCAATTCGGAATTTTTGTTCCACGGGAGGATGGACGAATGATCCGCTTCGGGCTGCTTGGCGCAGGGCGCATCGGCAAGATTCACGGCGGCAACATTGCCCGTTCTCCCAAGGCAAAGCTGGTGGCTTTGGCTGATGCCGATCCCGCCGCCGCCAAGAGCCTCGCCGAAGCGACCGGGGCGTCGGTGCGCAGCGTTTCCGAGATCATTGCGGCCAACGACATCGATGCGGTCCTGATCGGCACGCCGACGGATACGCACGCCGGCCTGATCGAGAAATGCGCTGCCACCAAGAAGGCGGTGTTTTGCGAAAAGCCGGTCGATCTCGACTCCAGGCGCATCGCTTCATGCCTGAAGGTGGTCGAGTCCGCGGGCATTCCGCTGATGATCGGCTTCAACCGCCGTTTCGACCCGAACTTCGCGGCACTGAAAGCGCGCCTCGAGGGCGGCGCCATCGGCGCGCTGGAACTGCTGACGATTATATCCCGCGATCCGGCCCCGCCGCCGGTCTCCTACATCGAGCGCTCGGGCGGTCTCTACCGCGACATGATGATCCACGATCTCGACATGGCCCGCTTCCTGTTGGGCGAGGAGCCGATCGAGGTGCATGCCGTCGGCTCGGTGCTGGTCGACCCGGCGATCGGCAAGGCCGGCGACGTCGACACGGCCGCCGTGATGCTGAAGACCGCTTCCGGCAAGATCTGCCAGATCTCCTGCTCGCGCCGGGCCTCCTACGGCTACGATCAGCGGGTCGAGGCCCACGGCGCCACCGGCATGCTGCGCGCCGGCAATATTCACGAGACGACGGTGGAGATTGCCGGGAAGGGCGGTTTCACCCGCGACCCGGTGCAGAACTTCTTCCTCGAGCGCTATGCCGATGCGTACCGGCTGGAACTCGCGGCGTTCATCGACGCGGTCACCGACGGCAAGAAAACGTCGCCGTCAGGATACGATGGCTTGATGGCCCAGCGGCTCGCCGACGCTGCCACGGAGTCAAACAAGAGTGGGCAGCCGGTGAAGCTGGCGAGCTAGGGCCGGGATCAGCGGCGCAGCCGGGTTTCACTCCGGCAGGCCGGCCTTCCGCAAGGCCCCGACCCATCGTTTGAAGTCATCGACCGGACGGATCGCGGCGAGGCGCTCCGCGATATTGGAAATTCGCAGCTCCGGGTCGGTCTGGCGGAGGCGGGCCATCGCCTTTGAGGCCGCCGCCTCGTTGCCGGAGATCGCGCTCGCCGCCGCGGCCACAGCCGTCGACAGGATGTAGTTTGGCTGCTCGCGCATCGACAATTCGGCCCAGGATATTGCCTCCGCGTAGCGTCCTGCGAGGAAGTGCGCCGCCGCTATGGCGCTTTGCATGATGAACGTCAGCGGATCGTTCGGACTGAGTCGCATGGCGCGCTCTTCGCGCTGGATGGCCTCCTCGGCCTGGCCGAGCGCGACCTTCGCCCAGCCGCTGTACAGCCATCCCCAGGCCAGGTTCGGGTTGAGCGCGAGCGCCTGGTCGATCAGCGCATCGCCGGCATCGAGATCGCCGACTATCCAGATGAGAATAAGCCCGGCCGAATAGAGTGCCGCAGCGTCGTCCTTGCCGATCTCTCCCGCCCGCCGGGCAAGGCGCTCCGCCTCGGCGCTTTCGCCGGCGCGATCGATCATCCAGCCGCGCACCTTGCGCTGGCCGTAGCAGCGCGCCGCCATGCCGAAGGCGGTGGCGAAATTGGGGTCGAGTTCAATCGCCTTGTTGAAGTGCACGAGCGCCTCGTCATTGCCCTCCCGTGTCCACAGGTAGAACGAGGCCATGCCGCGGAGAAAATAATCGTAGGCGTCGAGGCTCTCCGTCGGCTTGCGTCGCGAGCGCTCGATCTCCGCCTGCTCCAGCCTCGGGGCGATGGCGCCGATGACGCTGGCCGTCACCTGGTCCTGGAGATCGAAGATGTCCTCGATACCGCCGTCGAACCGCTGCGCCCAGAGATGGGCGCCGGTCGAGGCGTCGATGAGCTGGCCGGTGATGCGCAGACGATCGCCGGCTTTGCGCACGCTGCCCTCGAGCAAATAGCGAACGCCGAGGTCGTGCCCGACCTTCTTCAGGTCGATGGCCTTGCCTTTGTAAGTGAAGCTCGACGTGCGCGCGATCACGAACAGTCCGCGCATGCGCGAGAGGCCCGTGATGATTTCCTCGACCATGCCATCGGCGAAATACTCCTGCTGCGGATCGTCGCTCATGTTCTGGAAGGGCAGGACCGCGATCGACGGCCGGTTGGGCAACGCCAGCGGCCGCCTCCTTGGAACGCCGCCGGGGAGGGCGTGGACGTCCCATTCGACGCGAAAAACCGGGATCGGTCGCGGCATGTTCTTCAGCGCGCGTTCGCCCATCGGGGTCAGCGCAAGCTGGAGCAGCTTGCCCTCGATCTGCTCGAAGACCGAACCGGAGATGCAGATGCCGCCGGGATCGGCGATCTCCTGGATGCGCGAAGCCACATTGACGCCGTCGCCGAGGAGGTCGTTGCCTTCGACGACCACGTCTCCAACGGTGATGCCGATCCGGAATTCCATCCGGCTGGCGTCCGGCAGCGCCGTATTGCGACGCTTGAGTGCCCGCTGGATCGCGACGCCGGCAAGCACGGCGTTGACCGCGCTCGCAAATTCCGCGACGAGGCTGTCCCCGGCCGTCCCGAAAATCCGCCCGCCCTGCTCGCCGGCCAGATCGGAAATCGCGGTCCGGTACTCGCCGAGCGTGCGGAGCGTGACTTCCTCGTTGTCCGCCATAAGACGGCTGTAGCCGGCGATATCTGCGGCAAGAATCGCGGCAAGCCGTCGTTTGATGGGCAACGTTTGCATGAAGCGGCTACTCCCCGGCGGAATACTCTACCGCATGCCAGCGCCAAAACGAGTCGGCGGCGGCGCTCCCTGGCCGAACGGTAACCGGCCTGTTGCGAATGCCGGTGACAGGCGTGCAGGCTTACCGCTCAGTTATTCGGTGCCATTCCTGACGCCGCGCTTGGCGCCGGTCGCGACCGCCAGTGCCATGGCCAGGCAAAGCGTCGCCGAGAGCGAGCGGAACCCGGCATAATCGGCCTCGACAATTTCCAGCTGAACCTGGGCGCTCGGCGCCAGGGGCGAGAATGGACTGTCGGTAATCGCGATCACCGGCACTTTCCGTTCGGCGGCGCGTCGCGTCAGCTCGACGGTCATCGGCCAATAGGGTGTGAAACTGACGGCGATCAGCGCATCGTGCTTGCCGGCGCCATCCACCTGCTCGGGCGCGAGCGATCCGACCTGGTCGATGAGGTGGGCGCGAACGCCGAGCTTGCCGAGGGCGTAGGCGAGATAGGCGGTGACCGGAAACGTGCGCCGCATGCCGAGAAGCAGGATCGTATCGGCCCGCGCAAGGATTGTCGCGGCGCGGTCGATGTCCTCGCCGGAGATGGTCCCGCGGAGTCTCTCGAGCGATGCGAGGGCGCTCTCGGCGAACCCGTCGAGGAGGTCGCCGGCACTGCGCTTCTTTTCGTCACCGTCGAGGCCACCGAGGCGCGCCAATCGCTCGCGGTAGTCCGGCCAGCGCGACTTCAGCTGCGAGCGGAAGACGTCCTGCAGATCGGTGAAGCCGGCATAGCCGATCGTCTGGGCGAACCGGATCAGGGTGGAAGGCTGGACCTTGGCCTGCGCGGCAACGCTCGCCACGGTGCCGAAGGCGATCTCGTCCGGGTTTTCCAGGGCGAAAGCGGCGACCTGGACCAGGCGGCGAGGGAGCGCAGCCCGGCGCGCGAGGAGGAGGTCCTTCAGGCCCTCAAAGCTTCGCGGCGGTCGCGTTTCGGGCATCCACGGCCCCTTTTGTCTGTCGTGGGGATCCGGAAAACGGTCGGTCCAAAAGAAGACGGGCGGGGATCGCCCCCCGCCCGCCGTTGTTTCGTAGCTAGCGCCTTACTTGCCGACGCAGGTGTCGGCGGTCTCGGGCGTGCAGACGTCCAGGCCCGTGTAGGTCGGGTCAGCCGGAGGCGCCTTGCCGTCCTTGATGTCCTTCAGGAAGTAGATGGCCTTGTAGCCCATCTCGAAGGGACGCTGGCCGACCTGACCGGCCGACAGGCCTTCCTTCATCAGGTCGATCTGCACCGGCAGCGTGTCGGCGACGACGAGAGCGAGAGCGCCGCTCTTGATCTTGTCCTTCACCTTGCTGACGACGTTGCGATACGCGTCCGGAACGAACTGCGGGAAGCCGCCGGTCGGGGTGAACGCGTCGAGGTCCGGGTACTTGTTCAGGATGTCTTCCAGCTGCTGCACCGAGAGCGGGAAGTCGTCGTTGGTGTAGAGCGGGCAGCCGTCAACTTCGGTCCAGCCGTTCTGGCCGGTGAGACGATCGCCAGGCGATTCCTTGCTCTTGGCGCCCGCGAGCGTGTCGCGGATACCCTGCATGCGCTCGTTGTGGTTGGCCGCAGCCGCGCCACCCGACTGGATGCAGATCTTGCCGCCCTTCGGCTTGATCTTCATGACCAGCTTCGCGATGTTCACGCCGATGTCGTAGTTATGCGTGCCGACATAGGCTACGCGGAGATCCTTGTTCTCGGGCAGCAGGTCGCTGTCCCAGGTAAGGACCGGGATGCCGGCCTTCTTGGCGTCGGCAAGGGCCGATGCCATAGCCGCGGCGTTGGCCGCCGAGACCGCGATGCCGTCGACCTTCTTGGCTACCAGGTCTTCGACGACCTGGACCTGCTCGTCACCACCGCCGTGCTCGCCGGGGCCGGTGAAGAAGCATTCGACCTTGTCGGCTCCGATTTCGGAGACGGCCTTGTCGCAGCCGAGTTTGGCCTGATCGAAGAACGGGTTGTTGAGGTTCTTCGGCACGACCGCGAAGACGTACTTCTTGTCCGCCGCGCCCGCCGGAGTCGTCGCCGCGAGACCGACGGCAAGCGAACCCGCGACGAATGCGGCTGTAGTCAGATATTTCAGCATTGCTTTTCTTCCTCCCAATGTGACGCGCGTCGCTCCTTGGCCGAGCTATGCGCGCCTCCGCCCGCGGATCTTCTCGAGAAGAACCGCGAGAACGATGAAGACGCCTACGAAGGCGCCCTGCCAATTCGAATCGATGCCCTGCATGAGCAGGGAATTGCGGATGACTTCGAGCAGCGCGGCGCCGACGAAGGCGCCATAGGTGCCGCCTTCGCCGCCGATGAGGTTGGCGCCGCCGATCACGGTCGAGGCGATCACGCGCAGCTCGTAGCCGGTGCCGAGGGCGTTGATCGCCGAGCCCTGCCAGCCGACGATCATGATCGCCGCGATGGCCGCCATCAGGCCGGAAACAACATAGGCCTGGAGCTTCACGCGATTGACCGGGACGCCGGTCAGCCGCGCCGCCTGCTCGTTGCCGCCGATGGCGTAAAGGTGGCGGCCCCAGGTGGTGAATTTCAGGATCAGCCCGAAGGTAAGCGTCAGGAAGATCAGCATCCAAACCGGGTTGGCAAGACCCTCGTACTGGACCCCGTTTATCGTCAGGTCCGGGAAATGCCCGCCGCCGAAGGCCTTGAAGGTCGGACCGCCGCTGCCCAGCTTGTAGATCATCTGATTCTGCGACAGGACGATCGCGACCGAGCGCGCGAACGACAACATGCCGAGCGTCACCACGAACGGCGACAGCCCCGCGAAGGCAATCAGCGAGCCGCTGATCAGACCCGCGAGCATGCCGGCGCCGAGGCCCGCCGCCATCGCCACCCACCACGGGTAGTCGGCCTGCAGGATAACGCCGCAGACCACGCCGACGAGGCCC
Organism: Hyphomicrobiales bacterium; assembly: GCA_038323025.1. Classification (GTDB taxonomy): domain Bacteria; phylum Pseudomonadota; class Alphaproteobacteria; order Rhizobiales; family Kaistiaceae; genus JAFKKF01. The sequence goes on along the minus strand of JBBQGL010000065.1, from coordinate 6,844 downwards.
ATCAATGAACCGACGGAGAGGTCGATGCCGCCGGTGATGATGACGGCCACCATGCCGATCGCCATGATGCCGATGAAGGCGAAGTTGCGCGTGATGTTGTAGAAATTGTCCGGCGAGGCGAACGCGTCCGGCTGCAGGTAGCTCATCAGCGCGACGATGATCGCCAGCGCAACCGTCACCCAGAACGCCTGTGTGGAAATCAGCCGCTCGAAAAGGGTCTGCTCCTTGATTCCGACGACGTCCTGAATCCGGACATCGGCGGTGTCGGGACGCCCGGCGCCGCCCTCGGTCGCTGCGTCAGGCATTCTGAATGGCTCCCGTAATCAACCCGGTCACTTCCTCGGGGCTCGACTGGCCCACCGGCTTCTCCGCAACCTTGCGGCCGCGCCGGAGCACGGCGACGCGGTCGGCCACGGCGAAGACGTCCGGCATGCGGTGGCTGATGAGCACGATGGCGATGCCCTGGTCGCGGAGCCGCCGGATGAGGTCGAGCACCTCGGCGACCTGACGAACGGAAATCGCGGCGGTGGGCTCGTCCATCAAAACTATCTTGGCATCCGACAGGCGCGTACGCGCGATCGCGACCGCCTGGCGTTGGCCGCCCGACATGCGCCGCACCAGATCGCGCGGCCGCGTCTCCGACTTCAGTTCGCCGAACAGTTCGCCGGCACGCGCATTCATGGCGCGCTGGTCCATCACCTTGAATGGGCCGAAGCGTCGGAAGATTTCGCGGCTGAGGAAAACGTTGGCCGTGGCGGTGAGATTGTCGCAGAGCGCGAGGTCCTGGTAGACGATCTCGATCCCGTTCTGGCGCGCTTCCACCGGTTTGTGGAAATGCGCCGGTTTGTCCTGGAGAACGATGTCGCCGGAGGAGGGCGGAAAGTTGCCGGCGACGATCTTCACCAGCGTCGATTTGCCGGCGCCGTTGTCGCCCATGAGTCCGAGGACTTCGCCGGCCTCGAGTTCGAGGTCGACGTCAGTCAGGGCGCGGATCGCGCCAAAATTCTTCGAGATCTTTCGAAGCGATAGGACGGCCACTGAATGCCCCGATCTTGACAAGTCGGTTGGGGCGACACCCTACGCCCTCCCTGTTGGAACAGTAGAATGCTCGTTCTGGCTTGTCTAGAGAATGAACCGCCTGTTCCGCCCTGCTTGGGTCCGACTTAGCGCCGGGGTAAGCTGACGGAAAAGCCAACCCGGAGGATACGCCTTGCCTGATTTTCCGATCGTTGACGCGCACGTCCACATCTATGACCCGACGCGGCTGAACTACCCCTGGATGAAGGACGCTCCGCTCCTCAACAAGCCGCACTTGCCGTCCTATTATCGCGAGCGGAGCGCGCCGGTTGCGATCGACAAGTTTGTGTTCGTCGAAGTGGACGTGGCGCCCGGCGCGAACCTCGACGAAGCCCGCTGGGTAAGCGAGACGGCGAAGTCCGATCCACGCCTGCAAGGCATCGTCGCCGCCGCGCCGCTGGAGAAGGGCAAGGCCGTCGAAGACGATGTCGCCGCGCTCTCCAGGCTGCCGCTCGTCCGCGCCGTGCGCCGTCTGATCCAGCACCATGTGAGCGAGCCGGGGTGGTGTCTGCGGCCGGCGTTCGTCGAGGGCGTGAAGCTGCTCGGCAAATACAAGCTCGGCTTCGACATCTGCATCCTTCACCCGCAACTCGCCGACGCAATCGAACTGGTGCGGCGATGCCCGGAGGTGAACTTCATTCTCGATCACATCGGCAAGCCCGGCATCAAGGCAGGCATCCGCGAACCGTGGTGGCAGCAGATGCGCGAGCTGGCGGCACTGCCGAATGTCGTGTGCAAGATCTCCGGTGTGGTGACCGAGGCCGACCACAAGAACTGGACCTACGACCAGGTCGCTCCCTACGTCGCCCATTCCATCGAGTGCTTCGGCTATGACCGCTGCGCCTTCGGCAGCGATTGGTCCGTGTCCGAGCTGGCGGTTCGCTATGCCGATTGGGTCGCGCTGGTCGATCGCGTCACCGCCGGCGAGAGCCGGGGCAATCTTCAAAAGCTCTATCGCGACACGGCGATCCGCTTTTATCGCCTTTGACAGCGTTGATCGTCGCCGCCCTGGAGGCCGCCTTCAACTTCGAGTGCGGCCTCCCTACATCCGGTCCCTTCAGCGAAGGGGACAGGACATGCTGGACGCATCGCTTGATTTCATCCTCGACGAGGCCGGCGAGGCGGCATCGCAGCCTCCCCAGCCGGACGAGCGCGTGCTTCTCGACGCTTACTCGAACGCGGTCGCCTGGGTCGCGGCCGAGGTCGGTCCCGCGGTGGTTCGCGTCGAGACGCGACAGAAAGGCTCCCGGCGAGGCGGCGTCGGCTCAGGCTTTATCATCTCGCCGGACGGGCTCATCCTTACCAACAGCCACGTCGTTCACGGCTTCAGGGAAATCCGGCTTGCCGATGCGGAAGGGCGCACCACCGACGCGCAATTGATCGGCGAGGACCCGGATACGGACCTCGCGCTCATCCGTGCCAATGCGGGGCGCGATCTGCCGGTCGCGGCGCTGGGCGATTCGAAGCGGCTGGTACGTGGCCAGCTTGTGGTCGCCATCGGGAATCCGCTCGGCTTCGAGTCCACTGTCACCGCCGGCGTGATCTCGGCCCTTGGCCGCTCTATCCGGGCGAGCACCGGGCGCATGATCGAGGACGTCATACAAACCGATGCGGCGCTCAATCCTGGCAATTCCGGCGGGCCGCTGGTCTCATCGGCGGGCGAGGTCATCGGCGTCAACACGGCCATTATCCGCGATGCCCAAGGCATCTGCTTCGCGGTCGCCGGCAATACTGCCCGCTTCGTCCTGGGTGAGATCGTCCGCCATGGGCGGGTCCGCCGCGCCTACATCGGGGTTAGCGGTGAAACGGCGCCGGTGCCTCGCCGGCACGCGCACCCGGCGGGCATCGCCAATCAGACCGGCGCGATGCTCCGCAGCATCGACCAGGCCGGCCCGGCGGCGGCGGCCGGACTGCTGCGCGGGGATATCCTTGTGGCCGTCGATGGCCTGGCGGTAACCGGAGTCGATGATTTGATCCGGCTGCTCAATGCCGATCGCATCGGCCGAAGCGTCACGGTGAGCGCGCTGAGGCTGGGCAAGCTCCGCGTGTTCGACGTGACGCCGACCGAGCGGCCGCCAAAGGGGTAACCGGCAAGACGCTGCAGGAAATTGTGGTTCCCGACGGGGCTGTCTAGGATGCCGGCCAACAAGAACCCGGGGAGAGAGACTGACGATGCCTGATCCTGTCCGCGTAGCCCTCGTCGGCTGCGGCTTCTTCGCCCGCAACCACCTCTTCTCGTGGAAGGACCTGGCGGCGGAGGGCGCCGAGCTGGTCGCGGTCTGCGATATCGACCGCGCCAAGGCGGAGGCGGCTGCCAGGGAATTCGGCGTGCCGCATGCCTACTCGGACTTCGCGGAGATGCTGGCGAGGGAGAAGATCGATCTCCTCGACATCGTCACCCGCATGGACACCCATCGGGCGCTGGTCGAAAAGGCAATCTCCGCGCGCATTGCGACCATTGTGCAGAAGCCCTTCGCACCGACCTGGGACGATGCCCTTGCGATGACCACGGCGGCGGAGCGGGCAGGGGTGTTCCTCGCCGTCCATGAGAACTTCCGCTACCAGGCGCCGATGAAGCGGGTGCGCGACGTCATCCGCTCGGGCGAGATCGGCCAGCCCAACTGGGCTCGCATCGCCTTCCGTACCGGCTACGACCTCTACAGGACGCAGCCCTATTTCTACAACGAAGAGCGCTTCATCATCCTCGACCTCGGCGTCCACACCCTCGACATCGCGCGGGTGTTTCTCGGCGAGGTCGAGCACCTGTCCTGCGAGACCCAGCGGCGGAACCCGAAGGTCAAGGCCGAAGACACCGCCACGGTTCTCCTGCGCCACACGTCCGGGGCAGTGTCGGTGGTGGATTTCAGCTACGAAAGCCGGAAGCTCCCCGATCCTTTCCCCGAGACGATGCTCGAGATCGAGTCAGCCACGGGCGCGGTTCTGGCGCTGCCCGGCCTGCGCATGCAGGTGACGAGCGGCGGCAAGATGCGCGAGGAGGACATCGGCGCGCCACTCCTGCCTTGGACGTCAAAGCCCTGGCATGTGGCGCAGGAAAGCGTGCTAGCCACTTGCCGGGACATCCTCGCGAGCTATCGCGCCGGCCGGCCGGCGGAAACCAGCGCCGCGGACAATCTCAAGACCTTCGCGCTTGCCGAGGCCGCCTACGAGGCGGCGGCAACCGGCCGGGCGGTGAAGCCGCGGCTTTGAAACTGGCGAAATGTTTTTGACCTCGCGCGTTTTCCGGCGAGAGTGCGCGCGAGAATCAGTGCCTGGCGTGCCCTCGGGGAAATTCCAAGATGATCGTCGATCCTCCGCTCCTGACCGTGCGGCGCAACTTCACCCGCCCTAGCGCGCAGGCGGTCGGGGCGTTCGCGGGACTGCCGACCGGCTTCGTGGTGGATGCTCTCGGCGGGCGCGGCGCCCTCGACGGCCTCATCAAGCCGATCGGGGGCGCCGACCGCTTTTGTGGCGTCGCTCTCACATGCGCAGCCGGGCCAGCCGACAACCTCGCCGTTTTCGGAACCCTCGCCGTGGCGCGGAAGGGTGATATCGTCATTGCGGCCGCCGACGGATTCTCGCGGACCGCGGTTACCGGCGACCTGCTCCTCGGCATGATGAAGAACCTCGGCATCGCCGGTTTCGTGACGGACGGATTTGTCCGCGACATTGCGGGGATCCGCTCGGTAGGACTGCCCTGCTTTGCCGCCGGCGTGACGCCCGATTCCCCCGCCCGAAACGGGCCGGGATCGGTTGGGCTGCCGATCGTGGTCGGCGGTGTCGCGGTCGCTTCGGGCGACATTGTCGTCGCCGACGAGGACGGCGTCGTGATTGTCCCCGCCGCCCAGATCGAGGCGACCATCGCGCGGTTGCCGGCGGTCAAGGCCGCCGAAGCCGCGCTCGATGCCCGCGTCAAGGCAGGACTGGTCATTCCAGAGTTCCTGAAGGCGATGATCGACGGCAAGCGCTTCCTCGAGATCGACTGACCGCCGTTCAGCCGGCCGAAGATGCGACGCCTGCGCCAGCCAGGCGGGTTCGCAGAAGCATGCTGGAATCGATGTCGGCGATGCAGCGGATGCCGCAGAGGCCCATGACGCGGTCGATCTCGCGGCGAAGTATATCCAGCACGTGAGCAACCCCGGCCTCGCCGGCGACGGCGAGCCCCCACAGATGCGGTCGTGCGATCAGGCAGGCGGATGCCCCGAGCGCCAGCGCCTTCACCACATCGGAACCGCGGCGAATACCGCCGTCGACGAGCACGGGAATCCTGCCGCCGACCGCCGCCACCGCTCCGGGAAGCGCGTCCAAACCCGATGCAGCCCCATCAAGTTGGCGGCCCCCGTGGTTCGAGACGATGATTCCGTCGACGCCGCGTTTCACCGCCTCCGCCGCTTCTGCCGGATGCAGGATGCCCTTCAGGATGAACGGCCCCTTCCAGAGGCGGCGCAGCTCGTCGACGTCCTTCCACGACATCGAGGCGTCGAGGAGTCCCGCCAGGCGGCTTGCGATCGTCGTCAGGCTCTCGGTTTCGCCGGCACGGACATAGTTGCCGAAGGTGACGCGTGAGAGGTCATTCCGCATGCTCCACAGCCAGGGGGTCTTCAGCACCATTCCGGCGAGGTCGCGGGGCCGGAAGCGCGGCGGGATGGTGAACCCGTTGCGCACGTCGCGCTCGCGGTTGCCGAGAAGCTGGTTGTCGATCGTCAGAACCAGCGCGTGGTAACCGCTGCTCGCCGCCCGCTCGACGAATTCGCGGGTGAAGCCGCGGTCGCGGTAGACGAAGACCTGCATCCAGCGCGGCGCAACCCCCGTCGCGGCCAGCGTTTCGATCGTGCACACCGAAGCATGGCTGAGGCAGAAGGCAGTGCCGGCGGCCTGTGCCGCGCGCGCTGCGGCGCGCTCGCCATCCGGCCAGAGGAGGCCGGACAGCCCTGTCGGGCCGATGATCACGGGCAGGGCGAGGCGCTGGCCGAAGAGCGTGAGCGAAAGGTCGCGCTCACCGGCTCCGGAAAGCGGCCGCGGCAGCAGGTCGACATCGCCGAAAGCCGCCTCGTTGCGCCGGAGCGTGCGCTCGTCCTCGGCCGCCCCGTCGGCGAAATCGAAGATCGCACGCGGCAGCCGCGCCTGCGCCATGAGGCGCATGGCGTGGTTGCTGTAGGCGCGCCGGCGCCAGGATGGATTTGCCTCGTGTCCGGCCACCTTGGGGTTTCCGATTCTTGCCCGGCCGCCGGGTTCTCCTAGAGGCCCTGCGCCTTGAGCTTGCCGTCGATGAACTTCTTGGCGCGCGGGACGTCGCTTTCCTCGAGTTGCTCGATGATCATCGTAATGTTCGGGTGCTTCTCGGCGAGCCGCTTCAGGTAGAGGTCGTAGTTGAGCGAGCCGAGACCGGGCGCCGGCAGCTCGATCTCGCCGACCCCGCGGAAGGTATGGCTCTCCAGCGCGTCGGCATCGCCGATGTCGGCATGCTTCTCCGACTTGTCGCTGCCCGATCGCTTCACGTCTTTGGCGTGGCCGATCTTGATCTTGTCAGAGAGCGTATCGAAGACCTGGTTGAGGATCTTGTCCATCGCCTCGATGTTGTGGGTCTCGAAGTAGTTGGTCGGATCCATGAGGAGGCCGAGGCCGGGGTGGTTGACCTGGGCGAACATCTTCACCGTCTCCTCGACCGAACCGACGACGTTGTTGACGTAGGTCTCAAGGAGAAAGATCGCGCCGTGATCATAGGCGGTCTGGGCGAGGTCGGCGATGACCTTGCGGCACTCCTCGAAGC